>JBEVDR010000167.1:0-8274 GCA_040513215.1 Microbacteriaceae bacterium
GAGGTCGCCTACGGCGGCGAGTTCCTGCGCTGGTTCAGCGAGGAGGCGGTGCGCATCAGTGGCCGCTACGGGTCGACCCCGGAGGGCACCGGGACGATGATCGTCACTCAACGCCCGGTGGGTCCGGTGTACCTGATCACCCCGTGGAACTTCCCGCTGGCGATGGCGACCCGCAAGCTTGGCCCGGCGCTCGCGGCCGGCTGCACCGTGGTGATCAAGCCTGCGACCCTGACGCCGCTGACGACCCTTGCACTCGTCGCGTTGCTCGAGGAAGCGGGCCTGCCGAAGGGTGTCGTGAACGTGATCACGACGACATCCACCAGCAAACTGTCTGAGGCGCTGCTCGGTGACCCGCGGCTTCGGAAGGTCAGCTTCACCGGATCGACTCCGGTCGGGGTCGCGCTGCTCAAGCAGGCGGCGCCGAACGTGCTGCGCACCTCGATGGAGCTCGGCGGCAACGCCCCCTTCATCGTGTTCGAGGACGCCGACCTGGACGCGGCGGTGGAGGGCGCCCTGGCCGCGAAGTTCCGCAACATCGGGCAGGCCTGCACCGCGGCCAACCGGTTCATCGTGCAGGAGAGCATTGCCGACGAGTTCGCCGCCCGGCTGGCCGAGCGGGTACGCGCGATGACGGTGGGGCGCGGCACCGACGACGGCGTCACCATCGGCCCGCTGATCGACCACAAGGCGGTCGCCAACACGCAACGGCTGGTTGACGACGCCGTGGCCAAGGGCGCCGTCGTGCTGGCCGGCGGGTCGGCGATCGAGGGTGCCGGCAGCTTCTTTGAACCGACCGTGCTCGACCAGGTCACGGATGGGATGGCGATCAAGGTCGAGGAGATCTTCGCCCCGGTGGTGGCCATCATCCGGTTCACCGACGAGGCCGACGCGGTACGCATCGCCAACGACTCCGAGTACGGCCTGGTCGGCTACGTATTCACGCAGGACTTCCAGCGTGGCCAGCGGATGATCGACCTTATCGACACCGGAATGATGGGGCTCAACGTCGGCGTGGTCTCCAATGCGGCCGCCCCGTTCGGTGGAGTGAAGCAGTCGGGAGTCGGGCGTGAAGGCGGGGCCGAGGGGATCCACGAGTACCTCGAGACCAAATACACGCTGATGCCGAACCCGTCCTAGTGGCTGAGCGCCCGCACCCCAACAGCGGGTGCGGGCGCTTAGCTAAGGCCCTGCCGCTGCGGGGCGATGTCAATCGACGCGATGGCGGTCAGCGCGCGCGCCATGGTGCGAGCGGCGTCGGTGAACAGGCTGCCCTGCACCCGCGCGGCGGTGATCCGCAGCGACTCGTCGCGAGTCAGGCCGAACCAACCGCACACGGTGGTAATCCCGTGAGGGGTCACCCGCCACAGTTTGTCGGCATCCTTCACAATGGCGTCCTCCACCGACAGGGCGGTCAGGCGCGAGTCGTGGCCATCGATGATCGTCACGATGCGCTCGATCGTGTCGGGGGCGAAGCCGAGGTCAGACAGGATACCGCGGGCGATCCGCGCGCCCTCAACCTCATGCTTGCGGATGAGATCGGGTCGCCCGCCACCGGGAGCAATCGCCTCCAGGATCTCGTGCTCGGCGACGGTCGACCATCCCGTGTCGTGCAGCAGGATCGCGGACAGCACCACCTTTTCGTCGGCGTCGGGCGTCACCGCGAGCAGTGCTCTGGCGATGCCGTAGGCGTACAAGGTGTGGGTGTCGTTGTTGCGAACGTGCAGGTGAGCGGCGGCACGTTCCCAAATGGCGGCATCGCGATCGCTCAGCGACAAGTATCCGTCGATGCCCTTGCCCTCAGGAATGTGGCTGCGAACGTCGCGCCCGTACCGGGTGCTGGTCGGTGAAGTCATAGTGAGCAGCCTCCTACCGGCGCCGGTGGATTGATTTGTACATCAGGTACGCGTTCAGCCCCTCGATGCCGTACTCGGTGCCGAGGCCCGAGTCATGACGGCCGCCGAACGGGGCGGCATGGTTCGAGGCGAAGAAGTTGATTCCGACCGATCCGGTGTCGATCCGGTCGGCGACCGCAACCGCAGCAGACTCATCCGCACCGAACACCACACCGCCCAGGCCGAACTCGGTGTTGTTCGCCAGCGCGACGGCCTCATCGACGGTCGAGTACTTCAGCACCGACAGCACCGGCCCGAAGATCTCTTCGCGTGAGATCCGCATCCACGGCTCGACGTCGGCGAACACGGTCGGCTCGACGAAGAATCCGCGTTCCAGGCCCCCGGCGAGGTTCGCCGCGCGCCCACCAGTGGTGGCGCGGGCGCCTTCGGCAAGGCCGGACTCGACGTACTCCATCACGGTATGGAACTGCGACTCGGTCGCGGTCGGGCCAAACACCGTTGCCTCGTCGAGCGGGTCGCCCTGCGGCCCGGCCGCGATGGTGGCGGTCACCATGTCGACGAGTTCGTCATACCGGTTCGCGGGCGCGAGGATCCGTGTCGAGATGTAGCAGGTCTGGCCGGTGTTGCGCATGCACGACCGGATGAGCACCGACGACATGGCATCCAGGTCGGCATCCGGCAGCACGATTGCGCTGGACTTGCCGCCGAGCTCCAGGGTGACCGGGCGCAGCAGTTCCCCGCTCGCCGCCGCGATCCGCCGGCCGACCGGAGTCGATCCGGTGAACGCAACCTTGTCGACACCGGGATGCCGCACCAACACGTCGCCGAGACGACCCGACCCGGTGACGAGGTTCACCACGCCGGCCGGCACCCCCGCCGCGGCAACCGCGTCGACGATCAACCGGATCGACAGTGGAGTCGGCGAGGCCGGCTTGATCACGACGGTGCAGCCGGCCAGCAGTGCTGGAGCGAGCTTGATGACGACGAGGTTGATCGGGAAGTTCCACGGGGCGATCAGCGCGCACACGCCGACCGGGTCGCGCCGCACGATGGACTCGCCGCCGCCGCTCGGGAACGCGCGCAGATCCTCGTGTTCGAGGTAGCCGGCGAGGCCGGCGAAGTAGCGCAGGATGCTGGCCGCGTTCGCCGCCGCACCACTCGACTCCGCCACCGGCGAGCCGTTCTCGCGGGTGTTGGTCAGGGAGATCTCGGTCGCCCGCTTCTCGACCTCATCAGCGATCCGCAGCAGGTACCCGGCGCGCTCGGTCGGCGTCAGCCGAGGCCACTCGCCCGCGAACGCACGGCGGGCCGAGGCCACTGCGGCGTCGACATCCTCGACGGCTCCATCGGGCACCGATCCCCACACCTCGCCGGTCGCCGGGTCGGTCACCGGAGTACGGCCCGTGCCAGCGGCGGGGGTCCAGGCTCCATCGATGAACATGTCATCGACGTGGCTGTACGGCAGCGCCAGAGCGGATCGTGCGGCGGAGGCATCCGTGACGGCCGAAGTCATCGCAGTACCGCCGTCTTCAGCAGCGCCCGGGAACGGGCGATATCCGCAGTCGCCATATCCAGCGCCGCCTGCGTGATCAGCTCGGGCAGGATCTCGGAGATGAGCCGATCGGTGTACACGGCGGGGTCCATCTTGAACCAGGAGCTGGCCAGCGCGATTCCCGCGTGGTCGAACCGCCACAGGCGGTCGGCATCGCGCATCATCGCGTCCTCGAGTGAATACGCCACCGGGCGAGTGTCATGCCCGTCGATGATCAGGCAGACCCGCTCGATGAACTCGTCGGAGTAGCCGAGGCCGGGCAGCACGCGGCGGGCGACGTCGCAGCCTTCCCGCTCGTGTTCGTACCGGATGTCGGAGGTGCGCCAGTTGCCGGTGAAGCCCTCCGACATGATTCGGGACTCGTCGACGTGTGCCCAGCCGGTGTCGTGCAGCAGCGTGGCCACCCGAACCAGCTCGGCATCGGCCGAGGGATAGGCCCGGCAGAGCCGCTCCGCGAAGGCCAGGGAGATCGGCAGGTGGATGTCGTTTCCGCGAGTGCGCGTCTCGGGCACGACGGCTCGCCAGAGGGCGTCGAGGTCGTCGAGTGTTGCAGGGGTCGTGGCAATGGGGGAGGAGTCCACCGGGCCGTCGGCCGGGACAGGACGAACCGGGAAGCCTGCGACGAACTCGTCGGCCAGTGCGTCCGCGTCGAGTTGCTGGGTTGAGTCACCGGCCGAGAAGGCCCGGTTGTTCGCGCTCGTCATGATGCTCCTTAAGCGTCAGCCGTGAATCAGTTGTCGATGGTGATGGTCTTGAGTGCCGCGGCCGGATCGCTGGCAGCCTCGGCGGGGATGTTCTGAGCGCGGGCGAGCGCGTTCTTCACCGCCATGAAGTCGAGCGGCGCATTGACGCAGTCGGCGGCGATGATCTGGCCCTCGCGGTAATAGAGCACGCTGAACTTTCCGCGCTCGTCGTCGCGGCGCACGACGGTCTGGTCGTGCCCGCTGCAGAGGCCTGCGATCTGGAGCTTCAGGTCGGCCTGATTCGACCAGAACCAGGGGATGCCGGCGTACTCCTCGCGTCGCCCGGTGAGGGAGTACGCGGCGACCTTCGCCTGCTCGACCGCATTGTTCACGCTCTCCAGCCGGATTCGCTCGCCCTGCGCCGACCCGGGGACCGGGTTCGGCATGTTTGCGCAGTCGCCGACCGCGACCGTGGTGCCGTCCGACGCCAGCGCGTAGCGGTCGACCACGATCCCGTTGTCGACTTCGAGTCCGAGCTGTTCGGCGAGGTCGGTGTTGGGGATCACGCCGATGCCGATGATCACAATCTGGGCCGGCAGCACGGTGCCGTCGGCGAGTTCGACGCCCGCGACCGTGCGGCCGTCGGCATCCGGCACGAACCGCTGCATGGTGGTAGAGAGCCGGATGTCGAGTCCTCGCTCTCGGTGTGCGCGCAGGAAGTAGTCGGCGGTCTCTTCGCCGACGGCCCGGCCGACCAGGCGGGGACCGTATTCCAGCACCGTCACGTTCTTGCCGAGCTTGTGCAGGCTGGATGCGGCCTCGAGCCCGATGAAACCGCCGCCGACGATCACGACATCCTGGGCTTCACCGATTCTGGCCTTCAGCTCCAGTGCGTCATCGGCGTTGCGCAGGTACAGCACGCGGTCGAGGTCTGAACCCTCCACATCCATGCGCCGGGCGCGGGCGCCGACGGTGAGTGCCAGCCGGGTGAAGGGGTAGGAAGCCCCTGATGACGCGTGCGCGACACCCGAGCCGTCGGCATCCTTGTCGATCCGCACGATCCGCTCGCCTTTGACCAGGCTCACGTTGTGCTCGGCCCAGTAATCATCCGAGCGGAAGATGAGCGACTCGCTCTCCATCGTTCCCTGCAGGAACTCCTTCGACAGCGCCGGTCGCTGGTATGGCCGGTGGTCTTCGTCGCCGAGCAGGGTGATGTGCTCGTCGAAGCCGAGGGCGCGCAACGACACGGCAAGCTGCACGCCTGCTTGGCTGGCGCCGATGATGAGCAGCCCGGTTCGGGTCGCCCGTGTGCGCTGGGTCGCCGGCTGATCGGAGGTGTGGAGAGTGTCGGTGTTCATGGTCAGACCTGCGTGCTCGGAGTGGTGACGAACAGCTCGTCATCTGCCAGCTTGAGCTGGCAGGAGAGGCGGGAGTTGTCCTGGCGGTCGACGGCGGTGCCGTAGAGCATCTCGTCTTCCATGTCGCTCATCGCGGGCAGCTGCTCGAAGCAGTCCTCGCGAACGAACACGTGGCAGGTGGCGCAGGACAGCGACCCGCCGCACTCGGCGACGATCCCGGGCACGCCGTTGCGCACCGCGGTTTCCATGACCGAGTCGCCGGGGTTGCCGTCGATGTCGCGTACGGTGCCGTCCGTGTCGGTGAAGTGGACCGTTGGCATGAGTGCTCCTTTGGTGCTTGCTACTGGTGCTTGTGGTGGTGCTTGTGGTGGTGCGGGGCCTGGTGGTGCTAGATGAACTGTCGGCCGCCGTCGACGACCATGGTCTGACCGGTGAAGTACGCGCTGTCGGGGCCCGCGAGGAAGACCGCGGCCCCGACGATGTCGTCCGGCTGGCTGGCCCGCTTGATGGCGCCGCGGTCGACGCCGTACTCCGCGGCGTTGTCCATGAGCCCGTAGCTGGCCTCGGTCAGGGTGAAGCCCGGGGCGATCGCATTGACGGTGATCCCGCGTCGCCCCAGCTCCTTCGCCAGCACCCGGGTGAGCGCGATCACGCCTCCCTTGGATGCCACGTAGTGCAGCCACTGCTCGGATCCGCTGTACACGGTGGCGCTCGAGATGTTGATCACTCGACCGCCGTCCGGCAAGAACGGGCTGGCCGCCCGGGTGACCAGCCAGGGCCCCTTCAGGTTCACGCCCATCACCAGGTCCCATTCGGTCGGGTCGATGTCCTCGAACGGGCTGCGGGTGACGGTGGCGTACACGGCGGCGTTGTTGAGCACGACGTCGATGCGGCCCTCCCCGAACTCGGCCGCGTTCGCGGCGAGTTCTTCGGTGGAGTCGACGCTGGTGACGTCGGCCCGGAAGGCAGCGGCATCCGCCCCGGTGTCACGAACCAGGCGAGCGGTTTCTTCTGCGCCCTCCAGATTCACGTCGGCAACCGCCACCCGGTAACCGCGGCCGGCGAAGCCGAGCGCGAACGCTCGACCAAGCCCGCCGGCCGCGCCGGTGATCAGGATGGTGCGGGGAGCAAGATTAGCCATGAGTGTGGCTGTGTGCTCCAGGACCGGAAACGATCAGTTCGCCGGCATCCGCGTCGTCCAGGATCTGCACCGTGCCCTTCGTGCCGTCCACGCGCAGGCGCTGGCCGGTCTTGATGGTGGTGGATGCCGATCCGGTGCCGGTCACGGCCGGCAGGCCGTACTCGCGGCAGACGATCGCGGCGTGGCTCATCATGCCGCCGATGTCGGTGACGGTGGCCGTGAGCTTGCCGAAGATCGGGCCCCACGAGGGAGAGGTGACCGTGGCGACGAGGATGTCGCCCTGCTGCACCTCAGAGAGCTGATCGGCATCGGTGATGACGCGCGCCAGTCCCTCGACGACACCGGGGGATGCCGCCATGCCGCGCAGGCCGCCGCCCTCGACTGCCTCGCCCTCGCCCAGCCACGACTGCACCTGCTCCGTGGTGATGCCCCAGAGCATCCGGGTGAAGGGTTCGGTGATCACCGACGGCGGGGTGTTCAGCGCTGGAGCCGGACGGGCCGTCTTCAACGCGTCCACGATCTTGCGGCGCCGCTCGATCTCGTCGGGCCAGTAGGCCGAACCGATCGGCTCAGCGCCGACACCCCATCCGGTGATCAGGTCGAAGAGCGCGTCCCGAACCTCGTTCCGGCCCAGGTAGAGCAGGTCGTCGGGCTCGTTCCAGAAGCCTTCGGCGTGCATCATCCGCGACAGCTCACGGATCTTGCGCCAGAAGACACCCATCGTCCAATGCTCGATGTAGAAGTTGTGGTTCTCCACGTACGGGTAGGCCGTGGCGGCCAGGCCGCGCTTGGCGTCAAACGTGGCCTGAACCTCGTCGTCGAGCAGGTCGCGGTATTCCTCGACGATCCGGTCGCGCTCCGCGATCAGTTCGGCGACCGGGCGCATGATGGACTGCCCGTCTTCGAGGCGGCGGATGTAGTCGGCGATGTAGCCGAGCGGGATCTCCTGGTGCTCGTTCCAGTACTTGTCGTGGCCGTAGAAGCCGTTGCCGACGGTGAAGTTGAACCAGGGGTCCTGCGCCGACTCGTACTGGGCGATCCAGCGGTCGCCACCGGGCGCAGCGACGATGGTTGCGAGGGTTGCCTCGACATCGTCGGTGTTGCCGAACTTACCCTGCAGGCCGAGTTCCACCGCCAGCGTGGCAAGCTTCTTCAGCTCGTCGTCCGGCTTGAAGAGCTCCATGTCGACGCCCTGCACCATGGTCGCGATGGACTGGTCGGGGATGTTCGGGAAGACCTCTTTACAGAAGTTGAAGAAGTCGAGGTAGGCGATGTAGCCGAGGTTGAGGAACTCGAAGTGGTACTGCCAGTTCTGGTAAGCCAGCTGGATCAGCTTGTCGTAGCTGTCCAGCAGCACCTCGGAGCCGTCCTTGGCCTTGCCCGAAACGATGTCCTCCATGGGCACGATGTCGGGCAGCTTCTTGAAGGAGATCTTCTCCATCTCGTCGATCGTGCCGCGCACCTTGACGCGCCACTGGTCGAGAAGGGTTTCCCAGTTCTGGAAGTAGTGACCGATGCGCTGTTCGAACAGCGGCACGCGCGCTGCGATCTGGTCCTCGGGGACCGGGATCGGCGACATGTAGAGGTAGCCGAGGTGCACGCGAAACTCGATGCCGTTGGCGTTCGGGATCATCAGGTGGCGGGCGTTGTACTGGCCCAGACACTTGACCGCGAACTCACCACCGAT
>JBEVDR010000168.1:0-29387 GCA_040513215.1 Microbacteriaceae bacterium
CTGGTATTCGGCGTGTTCACCGTGCTTACCGGCATCGTGCTGATCATCGCGGCGCTGCGAGTGCATACCGGCGCCGAGCGCATCATCGTGCTGTTGATGGCCCTGGTCGGCCTCCTCGCGGGTGGGTTCGCGCTCGGTCTGACAGATGGCGGCCTGCCGTTCTTCCTCTACCTGGTGAGCGTCTGGGCGGCGATCACGGGATTCCTTGAGCTCTACCTGGGTCTCCGCGGCAGGCGTCGCAACCCGGCTGCCCGCGACTGGATCTTCGTCGGCGCGGTGACCGCTCTGTTCGCGATCGTCGTCGTGATCCTGCCGCCCGACTTCACCCAGCAGTTCTCCGGCGCCCAAGGGGTATCCGGCACACTCACGGCCTCCGTCATCGCGGTCGGCGCCTTCGGCGCCTACGCCGCCATTGTCGGCGTGTACCTCGTCATCGGAGCCCTCAGCCTGAGCTGGGCGGCCAAGGCCGACACTGCCGAAACAATCGAGGAGGCGCCGAGCGCATGATCCAACCCAGCCGCAAAGACCGGATGCGCCCCGCCGAACTGGTGGGCTTCTCCGCTGTGCTTGCCCTGTTCGCGGGCATCATCGTGCTGCTGTCGACCCGCGAATTAGGGCTCGCGGTGATCTTTTTCGGGATCGCCTTCATCGTGTCCCTGCTCGTGGTCGCGATGCTGCTGCTCGCGATGAAGCCGAACAAGGACGACACGCCGCGGCACGACACCTCCGGGCACTGAGCCGAGCATCCCACGGCCGTCGCGTCTTCCCGGTTACCCTGAATCGATGGATCGGGTGAGTGGTTCGCGGCGGGTGGTACGCGGCATCGGGGTAGCGGTTGGCGCGCTCATCATCGTCGCCGCGGGCGTCTACACACCGCTGGTGCTGAGTGTCGACATCCCCCCCACCGCCCCGCGGGTGCTGGCTGTGGAACAGGCCGCGGACATGGCGCCGGTTGCTCTGCCCGAGAGCGGATCGAGTGCCGTGCGGCTGAATGGTAGCGTGCTGGCCGAGGCCGGCGATGCGGCACCGCGCCCGATCGCCGGAGCGGCGAAGGTGGTGACCGCATTGGTGGTTCTCGACGCGTTCCCGCTCGATCCCGGTGCCGCGGGGCCGAGTATCCCGATCGGCGCGGCCGAAGACCAGCGCTTCCGCCAGATGCGCGATGAGCTGGGCTACCGCACCGTGCCCGTGGTAGCCGGCCAGTTCTGGACCCAGCGCGAGACGCTGCAGGCCGCGCTGCTCTCCTCCAGCAACAACCATGCCGAAATGCTCGCGATCTGGGCTTTCGGCGGCGTCGACCAGTACCTCGCGAAGGCGCGGGCCTGGCTCGATGAGCACGGCTTCGCCGACATCACCGTGATCGACCCCACCGGAATCTCGCCGGAGAACCTCGGCACAGCCCCCGACCTGGTGCGGCTGACCGAACAGGCGTTCGCCGATCCGACACTCGCCGAGATCACGCAGGGCTCGTCGGTGCGCACGACATCCGGCACCCATGTGGAGAACACCACCGCCTACCTGGCCGACGAGGGGGTCACCGCACTCTCCCGCAGTTACACCGACGCCAGCGCGATCACCCTGTTGTTCGCGCTGACCGTGCCGATCGGCGAGGGCACCGTCGTGTTGTACGGAACGATCCTCGGCTCGCCCAGCTACCCCACGCTCGAGAAAGACCTCGCGGCGCTGGTGGAGTCGGCGGTGCAGAACATCACCGAGCAGCCCCTGCTCACCAAGGGCGACACCGTGGCCGTCTACGAAACCGAATGGGGCGACACCGCCAAGGTCGTGGCCGCGGAGTCGGTCAGCACCGTCGGCTGGACCGGCGCCGCCATCGACGCCGAGGTCACCCTCGAGCCGATCGGGCCGGCCCGCGCGAACACCAGGGTCGGATCCGCGGTGTATCAGCTGGCCAGCGGCGAGCAGACCGTGCGTCTGGTGCTCGAAACCGCCCTGGACGCACCGGACCCGCTCTGGTTGCTGACCCACCCGATGGCACTCAGCGACGATTGACGCGCGGCGACGGCGTCAGCTCGCGAGCCGCTGAGCCGCCGCGTCACCGCGCGCGGTCGCGTCAGCTATCGAGACGGTCCACCAGCGCGGGCGCCACACCGATGTAGGTCTGCGGGGTCAGCTCGCGCAGGCGCTGCTTCGCGGCATCCCCGATCTCCAGAGAATCGATGAACGCCACGAGGTCCTGCTGTCCGACCCGCTTGCCCCTGGTGAGTTCCTTGAGCAGGGCATACGGGTCTTCGATGCTGGACCGGCCGGCGGTCACCTCGGCGCGGATCACGGTCTGGATTGCCTCGCCCAGGATCTCCCAGTTGCCATCGAGGTCAGCCGCGAGCCGGGCGGCGTCGACCGCGATCTCGCCGAGGCCGCGCTGGATGTTGTCGAGCGCCAGCAGGGAGTGGCCGAGCGCCACGCCGATGTTGCGCTGCGTGGTCGAGTCGGTCAGGTCACGCTGCAGCCGGCTGGTGACCAGGGTCGCCGCGAGCGAATCGAGCAGTGCGCTCGACAGCTCAAGGTTTGCCTCGGCGTTCTCGAACCGGATCGGGTTGATCTTGTGCGGCATGGTCGATGACCCGGTGGCCCCGGCCTGCGGGATCTGGGTGAAGTAGCCCATCGAGATGTAGGTCCAGACATCCGTCGCCAGATTGTGCAGCACCCGGTTCGCGTGGCTGACCCGCTGGTACAGCTCGGCCTGCCAGTCGTGCGATTCGATCTGCGTCGTCAGCGGGTTCCAGCTCAGACCAAGGGATGTCACGAACTCCTTGGAGATCGCGGGCCAGTCCTGCGCGGGGTCGGCGACCAGATGGGCCGAGAAGGTTCCGGTGGCGCCGCTGAACTTGCCGAGGAACTCGGTGGCCTCGATCTGCTTCAGGATGCGTTCGAGCCGGTAGACGAAGACGGCGAACTCCTTGCCCACCGTGGTGGGCGTCGCCGGCTGGCCGTGCGTGTGCGCCAGCATCGGCACATTGCGGTGCGCCTCGGCGCGTTCGCGGAGCGCGGCGATCACGGCCCGGAACCTGGGCAGCCAGACCTCGTGCAGCCCCTGCCGGATGGTGAGCGCGTAGGACAGGTTGTTGATGTCCTCGCTGGTGCAGGCGAAGTGGGTGAGCTCGGCGACCCGGTCGAGCCCGAGCTCGCTGAGCTTGCCCCGCACCAGGTACTCCACGGCCTTCACGTCGTGGCGGGTGGTGGCCTCGAGCGTCGCGAGCGTGTCGATCTCCGGCTGGCCGAAATCGGTGACCACGGCGCGCAGCGCGCTCACCTGCTCGGCAGACAGGCGCTCGGCGCCGAACAGCTCGTGGTCGGTCAGGTAGAGCAGCCATTCCACTTCGACCTGCACCCGCGCACGGTTAAGGCCGGCCTCCGACAGGTGGTCGCCGAGTTCGGTGACCACCGCGCGGTAACGGCCGTCAAGCGGACTGATGGGCTGGGCTGGCATTGGGCTCATGGTGCTCCCTGTCGGATTCCTGGTTCGATCTGGCGAAAGAGCGCGAGGCTGGCGCGCTCGATCATGCCGAGCACGGTGTCAAACAACGCCGCGTCGGAGTAATAGGGGTCTGGCACGTCAACGGTGGCGGCCTGGTCTTTGTCGAAGCTGAGCAGCAGGTGCACCTTCGACAGGTCGGCCTCGGTGCGCGCCCAGCCCTTGAGGATCCGCTCCTGGCTGCGGTCGAACGCGACGACAAGGTCGAGACTATTGAACCAGTTGGGATCGAACTGCTTTGCCCGGTGCAGCGACCCGTCGTAGCCGCGGTCGGCCAGGGCGGTGACCGTGCGCTCGTCGGATCGCTCGCCGACGTGCCAGTCGCCGGTCGCGGCGGACATCACGGCGATGGCGCCCTCATACCCGCGTTTGCGCGCCAGATCACGGAACACAGTCTCTGCCATGGGTGATCGGCAGATGTTTCCGGTGCACACGAAGCAGATTCTGAAGAGCGCAGACTCGTCGAAAGCGCGCCCAAAGCTCATGTCCTCATTGTGTCGCACATCCGTCGCACTCGGCACCGCCAAAATTGGGGACTTCTCGTCACCATGCCGAGGAGGATGACGGTCGTGCACCGGAGGCAGGATGTGACCGGATGCCGCGGCTGATCGCGTGCACAATTCCAGACGTGATGCCCCTCACGGTTCCGAACCCCGACACGCTGGCCCTGCTGGAAAGCCAGCTCGCCGGGTTGCGTCGGGCGATTGCCGAGCTGGACCGCTGCACGCTGGCGCACCTGCCCACCGAACCGGCGACCGGATGGCGCGGTCCCGCCAGGGACGCGTATGCGATCGTGCTCGAGCGGCTGCGCGGCCACCTCATCGAGGTGCGCGCCAACCTGGTGCGCGCGCAGACGCTCTCCGCCGCCGCCGTAGCAGCCGAGGCGAACGCGGTGGCGCGGTGACCGCGGCGGAATCCCATCCCAACGAGCTAACCGTCCAGGTGGGTTACCGGGTGTCGACCGAGCAACAGGCGGTGCAGACGGCGCTGCTGCGCGTGCTGGTGGGCGAGCTCACCGGGTTCGTCGCCCGGGTCGGCATGGTGGATCGTGCCGGCACACTGCTGACCCCGTTTCAGGCCAACCCGCTGCCCATCCTGCGCGCCGACGCGGCGATTGACGAGGCCCAGACCAGCCTGCTGCGTGCCGTCAACGAGGCCCGCTTCGCCGAGTCAACCCTGACCGCCGCGACACTGGCGTACGCCGAGGCGGAGCGTCGGGCGCACGAGATGACGCGAGGACTCGGCGGCCTGCTCGGCTATGGGCTGGGATTGCTCGGCCCGATCGCGGTGCAGTGGCTGCTGACGCCGTTGCTCGCGGCGATCACCGGAATCGGCATCGGCGCGCTGCGTCCCGGCGGCGCCGAACTGCTGCAGGCCGGGGCGGCCGCGTGGTGGGCGGAACACCGCGACATCCTGAGCGAACCGCTGACCGTCGAACTGGTGCGCGCCGCGATCATGGGCTCGGATGACGCGCTGGGCGGCGCATTGCACGTGCCGCCCGCCCTGGTGCTGTTCCTCGGCGACCAAGGGCTCGGCGTCACCGGGGTGAGCACGACGACGGCGCTGCTGCTCGCGCTCGCGAACGGAGCCGGTGCGCTCCGCGAGGCGCCGGTGACCGTCACCCGCACAGGCACTGCCACCGGCACGGTGACGGCACCAACCGGTCTACGGGATCGGCTGGCGCGCGTGCCGCACGGGGTGCCCCACCAGGTGCGGGTGGAGCGGTACCCGGTGCCCGGGCAGGACGACCGGGTGGAGGTGTTCATCGGCGGCACCGTCGACGGGTCCCTGTTCACCGGCGAGCAGCCATGGGACATGACCAGCAATGTTCACGGGGCCGCCGAGCTGCAACCGGCGTCGCTGCGTGCGGTGCGGGAAGCCCTCGCCGAGGCGGGAGTCTCCCCCGGCGACCGGATCGCGATCACCGGATATTCGCAGGGCGCCCTCGTCGGAGCGCTGGTGGCGGCATCCGGTGACTACGACGTGGATTTTCTGCTCGAGGTGGCCGGACCCAGCGGCCAGGTGGCGGTGCCCGATTCGGTGACCCACGTGCGCCTCGACCACACCGCGGACCTGGTCACCGCGCTCGGCGGCGACGTTCAGGGCGCTCACACCGTGCAGGTGCGCCGCGACGGCGTACCTGCCGATACTGGACAAACCGGGCCCGGGCAGGCCCTGCCGGCGCACGATTACACGTTCTACCTGCAGACCGCGGAGCTCGCCGACCAGTCACGACATCCGGAGATCCGGAACGCGATCGAGGGGGCGAACATCCCCCTGCGCGGCGCGGCCCGCGGCGATGCCAGCGACTGGCTGGCGGAACGGCAGGTCAGCGACGCTCGCGAGTGACGGGCCGCACGATCAGGCCGATCAGCCAGCTGATCAGCGCCAGCACGAAGGCGCCGAGCACGCCCCACCAGAAGCTGTCGACGACCAGCCCGAAGCCCATCCACCCCGAGATCCAGCCCACGATCACCAGCAGCAGCCCGTTGACGAGGAACGAGACCAGGCCGAGCGTCAGGATGTAGAGCGGGAACGTGACAATCCTGATCGCCGTCCCGACGATGGCGTTCACCACGCCGAACATCAACCCGACCAGCAAATACGTCAGCACGGTCTCGAAGGTGGTGGCCGGTGCGAACGGCTCGACGTGCACGCCCGCGACGATCAGGGTGGTCAGCCAGAGAGCCAAAGAGTTGATCAGAACTCGAACGATGAAACGCATCTCTTCACTATGCCGCTTGCGGAATGTAGTCGCAATTAGGGTTATCGGGTGACCAAAGTTCGCTTGCGGCCGGAGATTGAGACGCTTCCCCCCTACCGGCAGGGGAAACCGGCAGCGGCCGACAGCTTCAAACTGTCCTCGAACGAGAACCCATTCGAGCCGCTGCCCTCGGTCGTGGCCGCAATCGGCCAGTCCGGATTCAACCGGTACCCGGATGCCCTGGCGACCCGCCTGCGGGAACGCCTCGCCGAGCGGCACGCCGTCACCGTCGACCAGCTGCACGTCGGCGCCGGATCGGTGTCGATCATCGCCCAGCTGATCGCCGCAGCCGCAACCGTCGGCGACGAGGTGCTGTACTCCTGGCGCAGCTTCGAGGCCTACCCGCTGCTCACCACCGTCGCCGGCGCGACCAGCGTCCAGCTTCCGAACACCCCGCAGCACGGACACGATTTGCCGGCGATGGCCGCCGCGATCACCGACCGCACCCGCCTGGTGCTGGTCTGCAACCCGAACAACCCCACCGGCACCGCGATCACGCTGCCGGAGTTCCGCGCCTTCATGGCCGAGGTGCCCGAGACCGTTCTGGTCGTGCTCGACGAGGCGTACATCGAGTTCGCCGCGCCGAGCATCGAGAGCGGCATCCCGCTGCTCGCCGAATACCCCAACCTTGTGGTGCTTCGCACCTTCTCCAAGGCCTACGGCCTGGCCGGACTCCGGATCGGCTACGGCATCGGACCGGAGTACGTGATGGACGCGGTGCGCAGCACCGCCATCCCCCTCGCCGTCACCTCTCAGTCCGTCGACGCCGCACTCGCCTCGCTGGAGCATGAAGCAGAACTGCTGGAGCGGGTGCACCGGATTTCCGTGCTGCGCGACAGCGTCTGGCAGGCCCTCGTCGACCAGGGCTGGGACGTGCCGCGCTCCTTCGCGAACTTCATCTGGCTGCCGACCGGGGAGGACACCACCCGCGTGGCCGCACTGCTGTCCGAGCACCAGATCGTCGCCCGGGCATTCGCCCCCGACGGCATCCGCGTCACCATCGGCGAACCCGCCTCCATCGACAAGCTCCTCCACGCCACCGCCCTCGCCAGGTAGTACCCGCATCGGGCGCACATCACGCTCGCATTAGATTGGACGCCATGTCTTACACCGCAGCGACGGTCCAGCTGCTCTCCCCGGAGGGTGAACTCGTCAGAAGCGATGCGACCGCAGAGTACCTGCCGTATCTCGAAGCGCTGACCGACGAGCAGCTGAAGGAATTCCACCGTCAGATGGTGGTCATCCGCCGGTTCGACACCGAAGCGGCCAACCTGCAGCGGCAGGGGCAGATGGCGCTGTGGATCCCCAGCCACGGCCAGGAAGCAGCCCAGGTCGGCTCGGCATTCGCCGCGAAACCGCAGGACCACATCTTCCCCTCCTACCGGGAACACGTGGTCGGACGCATCCGCGGCCTCGACGTGGTGAAGATCATCGAACTCGTGCGCGGCCTGAACCACGGCGGCTGGGTGCCGGAGGAGAACGGCAACTTCCACCTCTACACGCTCGTGATCGGCTCGCAGGCGCTGCACGCCACCGGGTACGCGATGGGCATCACGCTCGACGGCGCCGCCGCCACCGGCAATACCGAGACGGATGCCGCGGTGCTGGTGTACTTCGGAGACGGCGCCACCTCGCAGGGCGACGTCAGCGAGGCCTTCGTGTTCTCCGCCAGCTACCAGACCCCGCTGGTCTTCTTCATGCAGAACAACCACTGGGCGATCTCGGTGCCGGTGACCACCCAGTCGCGCACACCCCTCTACCTGCGCCCGGCAGGATTCGGCATCCCGAGCGTGCAGATCGACGGCAACGACGTGCTCGCCAGCTACGCGGTCACCGCGAAGAACCTCGACGACGCCCGCTCCGGCCGCGGGCCGCGCTTCATCGAGGCGCTCACCTACCGCATCGGCGCGCACACCACGTCCGATGACCCGACCAAGTACCGCACCGCCGAAGAGCTGCAGTTCTGGGTGGACCGCGACCCGATCATCCGGTTCGAGGCCTACCTGCGCTCGCTCGGCGAGGGCGACGCATTCTTCGACTCGGTCGCCGCCGATGCCGAGGACTTCGCCGCCGACGTGCGCCGGCGCACCCTCGAACTCGGCGTGCCGGACAAGGCCGCCATCTTCCAGAACGTGTACAGCGACCCGCATCCCGCGATCGACGCGCAGCGGGCCTGGCTCGACCAGTACGAACAGCAGTTCACGAGCGGAGCCGACGCGTGAGTCTTCAGCAACTCTCCCTGTCCAAGGCCATCAACCTGGGACTTCGTCAGGCCCTCGCCGACGACGACAAGGTCCTGCTGATGGGCGAGGACATTGGTCCGCTCGGCGGCGTCTTCCGCGTCACCGAAGGCTTGCACGCCGAATTCGGGCCGAAGCGCGTGATGGACACCCCACTCGCGGAATCCGGCATCGTCGGCACCGCGATCGGCCTCGCCATGCGCGGCTACCGCCCGGTCTGCGAGATCCAGTTCGACGGCTTCATCTTCCCCGGGTTCGACCAGATCACCTCGCAGCTGGCGAAGCTCACCGCCCGGCACGGCGGATCGTACAGTTTCCCCGTCGTGATCCGGGTGCCCTATGGCGGCCACATCGGCGCGGTGGAGCACCACCAGGAGAGCCCGGAGGCGTACTTCGCGCACACCCCTGGCCTGCGCGTGGTGAGCCCGTCGACCCCGAACGAGGCGTACTGGATGATCCAGGACGCGATTGCCTCGAACGACCCCGTGCTGTTCTTCGAACCGAAGAGCCGGTACTGGCCCAAGGGCGACGTCGACATGGAGAACCGGCCGGCGCCGATGCACACCAGCCAGGTGATTCGCACCGGCACCGAGGTCACGCTCGTCGGGCACGGTGCCATGGTCTCGATGATGCTGCAGGCCGCCGACCTCGCCGCCGAGGAGGGCACCAGCCTCGAGGTGATCGACCTCCGTTCGGTCTCCCCCATCGACTACGAGCCCATCCTCGCCTCGGTGCGCAAGACCGGACGTCTGGTCGTCGCGCAAGAAGCACCGGGCAACGTGAGCGTCGGGTCCGAGATCGCCGCCACCGTCGCCGAGAAGGCGTTCTACTCGCTGGAGGCGCCCGTGCTGCGGGTGTCGGCATTCGACACCCCGTTCCCCCCTGCCAAGCTCGAATCGTTCTACCTGCCCGACGCCGACCGCATCCTTGAGGCCGTCGACCGTTCGCTCGCCTACTAGGGAAGAGACCCATGACCACGTCGAATTTCCCCCTGCCGGATGTCGGAGAAGGCCTGACCGAGGCCGAGATCGTCTCCTGGAAGGTCGCGCCAGGCGACCAGATCACCGTCAACCAGGTGATCGTCGAGATCGAAACCGCGAAGTCCCTGGTTGAGCTGACGTCGCCGTTCGCCGGAACCGTCTCCGCCCTCCTTGTCGAGGAAGGCCAGACCGTCGAGGTCGGCGCCCCGATCATCACGGTGGAAACCGGTGCGGATGGGCCCCCTGCCGCGGGGCCGACCGCCGCGGGAACTGCCGCCCAGGCGCCGGCCGAGTCCGACGACGCGGCCGTTGCCGACACCGCGTCGACGATCACACCCGCCGAGCCCGCGAACCTGGTCGGCTACGGGGCAACAGGCCATGCCGCGTCCCGGCGGCGCCGGGATGCCTCGCCGGCAACTCCTGCGCCGGCATCCGCCGCACCCGCTGCCGCTGCCCGAGCCGCCGCGAGCGTCCGGCCGACGTCGGTGCCGGCCGCATCCGCCGCCACCATCATTGCCAAGCCGCCGATCCGCAAGCTGGCCAAGGACCTCGAGGTCGACCTTGCCATGGTCAACGCCACCGGGCTGGCCGGTGAGATCACCCGCGACGACGTGATCCGGCAGGCCAAGCAGGCGAGCGTCTTCCGTAACATCCAGACGCCGGAGTGGGCGGGCGAGCGCGAGGAACGTATCCCGGTGAAGGGCGTGCGCAAGGCAATCGCCACCGGGATGGTGAAGAGTGCCTTCACCGCGCCGCACGTGGGCGTCTTCGTCGATGTCGACGCCACCCGCACGATGGAGTTCGTGAAGCGGCTGAAGGCCTCCCCCGACTTCGCCGGAATCAAGGTGTCGCCGCTGCTGATCATGGCGAAGGCGATGATCTGGGCCGTGCGCCGCAACCCCACGGTGAACTCCACGTGGACCGATGACGAGATCATCGTGCACCACTACGTGAACTTCGGCTTCGCGGCGGCCACGCCGCGCGGTCTCGTCGTGCCGAACATCAAGGAAGCGCAAGACCTGTCGCTGCGCGAGCTGGCACAGGCCATCGAGCAGATGACGATCACCGCGCGCGACGGCAAGCTGCAGCCCGCCGACATGGCGAACGGCACCATCACCGTCACCAACATCGGTGTGTTCGGCATGGACACCGGCACGCCGATCCTCAACCCCGGCGAGGTCGCGATCGTCGCCATGGGCACTATCAAGCAGAAGCCCTGGGTGGTGGACGGCGAGGTGCGTCCGCGCTACGTCACCACCATCGGCGGCTCCTTCGATCACCGCGTGGTCGACGGCGACGTGGTCAGCCGCTTCATCGCCGATGTCGCCTCGATCATCGAGGAGCCGGCGCTGCTGCTCGAGTAGCCCCGCCGCGTAGCCTGGTCAGCGCTCGCTCGATCGTTCCGGCGGTCGGCGGGCCGAGGGATGACGGATGCCCCCGCTTTTGACAATGATTATCAATAGCGTTTAGGCTGACCGGGTGAGATTCCGCGCCCTACCCCTCGTCGGCGTTGCCGCCGTCGCGGTAACCGTCTTGGCCGGTTGCGCCAACCCGGGCGGCGCCGCCGGCGATGACAGCGGGTCGGGCATCTCCATCGTGGCGACCACCACACAGATGGCCGACCTCACCCGCCAGGTGGCGGGGGATGCCGCACAGGTCACCCAGCTGCTGCAGCCGAACACCAGCGCACACAGCTTTGATCCCGCACCGGTCAACCTGCTCGAGCTCGCCGAGGCCGACGCCCTCGTGATGAACGGCGCAGGCCTGGAGAGCTGGCTCGGCGACGCCGTGCTGGCATCCGGGTTCGACGGGGTAACCATCGACGCCAGCCGCGGCATCGAACTCCACGGCAGCGACCACGACCACGCCCCCGAGGACGCGCACGCCGACGAGTCGGCCACTGAGCACGCCGAGCACGCCGACGAAACCGCCGAGGAGCCCGACGCTGCCGACGAGCACACCGCCGACGACGGCCATGACCACGCCGAGGAACCCACCGGCGACCCGCACATCTGGACCAGCACCCGCAACGCGATCGTCATCGTCGACGACATCGCAGACCAGCTGGAAGAGCTCGACCCCGCGAACGCCGACAGCTACGCCGCCAACGCCGCCGCCTACACCGCCCGGCTCGAGGCACTCGACGGCTGGGCCACCGCCCAGATCGACCGCGTGCCCGCCGCCGAACGCCTGCTCGTCACCAACCACGAGTCGGTCACCTACCTCGCCGAGGACTACGGCATCACCTACGTCGGCGCCGTGCTGCCGAGTTTCGACGACAACGCCGAGTTGGCGGCATCCGATATCGCCGACCTTGCCGCCAAGATCCGGGCGACCGGCGCCACGGCCGTGTACTCCGAAGCCTCCCTGTCGCCGAAGAGCGCCGAGGCGATCGCACGCGAGGCCGGCGTGCAGCTGTTCACCGGCGAGGATGCGCTCTACGTCGACTCGCTCGGCCCCGCCGGTTCCCCGGCGAGCACCTACCTGGACGCGCAGCTGCACAACATCAGCCAGATCCTGCTGGGCTGGGGCGTCACCCCCGATCCGGTGCCGGCGAGCGTGACGGAGTAACGGATGTCGCAACCGGCACTGTTCCTCGATGACCTGAGCCTCTCCTACACCCCCGGTGTGACGGCAGTCTCCGGCGTGACCGTGACCGTCCAGCCCGGCGAGGCGGTCGCCTTGATCGGGCCGAACGGGGCGGGCAAGTCGACAATCCTGCGCGGCATCCTCGGACTGGTTCCGGCCAGCCACGGCACCCTGCGGGTGCTGGGAACGGATGCCGCCCAGGCCAGGGCTCACACCGGCTACGTGCCGCAGAGCGACAGCATCGACGCCGACTTTCCGGTGTCGGTGCGCCAGGTCGTCACGATGGGGCTGTACCGCGCCATCGGCCCGCTGCGCTGGCCAGGGCGCCACCACCGGGAGGCGGTCGACAGGGCACTCGACCTGGTCGGCCTCAGCGAGCACGCCAACAAGCGGTTCGGTGAACTGAGCGGCGGGCAGCGTCAGCGCGCCGTGTTCGCCCGCGCCGTGGTCGCGCGGCCCCAATTGATGCTGCTCGACGAGCCGTTCAATGGGCTCGATGCCGAGAGCCGCGAGGGCCTGATCGCCACGGTGAACCGGTTGAAGGCCGAGGGCGTCGCCTTCGCGATGTCGACCCACGACATCACCCTCGCGCAGCAGGCCGCCGAGATCGTGCTGATGATCAACCACCAGCAGATCGCCTGCGGTCGAACCGACGAGACACTCACCCTCGAGGCCATCGCGCGCACGCATCCGCTCGCCAACATCGAGGCCGACACGCACTCGGTGACCATCCCCGGTCACGAAGGCCACTGATCACCGTGATCGACCTCGGCGACCTGCTGATCGCGCCATTCCAGTTGCCGTTCATGGCCGGCGCGCTCACCCTCATGCTTATCCTCAGCATCGTGGCCGGCGTTCTCGGGGTGTTCGTCAACCTGCGCAGCCTCGAGTTCCTCAGCGACGGCCTGGTGCACGCGGTGTTCCCCGGCGTGGTGATCGGATTCGCCATCGCCGGGCAGGACGGCCTGTTCCTCGGCGGCCTGATCGCGGCCATCGTGGCGGCGGTGGTACTCACCCTGGTGTCGCAACGCCGGGTGCCCAGCGACTCGGCGGTGGCGGTGGTGCTCACCAGCATGTTCAGCATCGGTGTGATCATCGTCTCGCTCGAGTCGGACTATGTCGGCCAGCTCTCAGCGCTGCTGTTCGGGCACATCCTCACCATCACCGCGGCGGAGATCGTCGCCACCGCGATCGTCTCCGCCATCGCCCTGGCGATCGTCGCGGTCACCGCCAAGGAGCAGCTGCTGCGGGCGTTCGATCCGCAGGCCGCGGATGCCATGGGCTACAACCGGCTCGGATTCGACCTGGCCCTCAACGTGGCGCTTGCGCTGATCGTCGTCGCCGCGTCGCAGGCGCTCGGCGTGCTGCTGGTGCTCGCGCTGCTGATCGTGCCAGCCGGGATCGCCCGCCTGCTGTCGCAGCGGCTCTGGCTGCTCGCGCCGATCTCGGTGCTGGCGATCGCCCTGGCCAGCTGGCTCGGGCTGTCGATCAGCTTCGCCGCGTCGGTCTATGGCGGACTCACCCTGCCCGGCGGCGCGACCGTCGTGCTCACCCTGCTGGCGCTGTTCGTGCTGGCGCTGGCGGTCTGGGGCATCCGCTCCGTTACGGGCAGACGCCGCCCGCCCGCCGCGGCCATCCCGGGCACCCGAGCCGGACGGGCGGTGCACTGATGGGATTCCTCACCCTGGCCCTGATCGAGGCGGTTCTGGTCGGCGCCCTGTCCGGCCTTGTCGGCGTGCTCGTCGTGCTGCGGCGGCGCGCCTTCTTCGCCACCGCGCTCACCCACTCGACCTTCCCCGGCGCGGTCGCCGCCGTCGTGCTCGGGGTCGCCCCCGCGCTCGGCGCCGCCGTGTTCAGCCTGGCGCTGGTGGGAGTGATGACCGCTCTCGCGTCCATTCGCCGGCTCGGCGGACAGGTGGCGTCCGGGCTGGTGCTGACCTCCGGATTCGCGATCGGCGCGATGCTGCAGGCGCTGAACCCCACCCTGCCGATCCAGATCGAGTCGTTCCTGGTCGGGTCGATCCTCACCGTCAACGCCACCGACATCTGGCTCACCGCCGGGATGCTGGCGGTCGCCATGATCGTGATCGTCGCCTTCGGCAAGGAGCTGGTGTTCTCCAGCTTCGACGGGGCTGCGTATCAGGCGGCGGGCCACCGGATGTGGGTTCCTGAGGCGCTCAGTCTCGTGCTCATCGCCGGAACCGTGGTCGTCGCGATGCCCGCCGTCGGCAGCATCCTCGCCATCGCGCTGATCGTCGGCCCCGCGGCATCCGCCCGGCTCTGGGCGCCGTCGATCGCCAGCATGACCATTGCCGCCCCGCTGATCGGTGCCGCGACCGCGGTCGCCGGAGTGCTGGTGTCCACCCAACTCGGCATCAGCGCCGGCGGTACCATCAGCTTGATCGCGGCCCTGGTCTTCATCATCACCCTCGGCGCGCGGGAGCTTGCCACCCCCACCCGCCGCCGCATCCACTCGGCAAGGAGCGCAGCATGAAACGCAACACCTGGCAGCGCGAGGCCGTGCGCGAGGCCCTGGAATCCTCGGAGGGATTCGTCAGCGCGCAGGCCCTGCACTCGCGGATGCGCGACACCGAATCCCCGATCGGGCTGGCCACCGTGTACCGCGCGCTGGCCTCCCTCGCCAGCGCGGGCGAGGCCGACTCGCTACAGCAGGACGGCGAGAGCCTGTACCGCGCCTGCACCACCAGCCACCACCATCACCTGATCTGCCGCAACTGCGGACTCACCATCGAGATCGAAGCGGATGCCGTGGAGGCCTGGGCGCGCACGGTCGCCGCCGAGCATGGCTTCACCCAGCCGAGCCACGTGGTCGACGTGTTCGGCCTCTGCGGGGCCTGCTCGCGCGCGCAGGCCTAACCGCGGCCGCAGTCGCCGCCGCCGCCGTCCCGGCGCTCCGCTTACCCGAGCAGCTCCGCGATCAGGCGCAGGGATGCCGCATCACCCTGCACCAGCAGGGTGGTGACCACCGACTCCTCCCACGCGGCGAGGTCATCGCGGATCTTCTCGGGCGGCCCGATCAGGGCGATCTCCTCGATCAACCGGGTCGGTACCGCCGCCACCGCCTCGGCCTTCCGCCCGGCGAGGAACAGCTCCTGAATCCGATCGCACTCCTGTGAGTAACCCAGCCGGTCGAGCACGTTGCGGTGGAAGTTCGCCCCCTTGGCGCCCATCCCGCCCACGTACAGCGCGATCATCGGCCGCACCGCATCCGCGGCTGTCTCCACGTCGGCGTGCGGCACCACCGGGATCTGCACCGCCACCTCAAAGTCGGATGCCGCGGACAGCGCCGGTGACCGCCGCTCGAACCCCTCGGCCAGGTACTCCGCATACTCGGTGTTGGCGCGCGGCGAGATGAGGAACGGCAGCCAGCCATCGGCGATCTCCGCCGCCAGCGCCACGTTCTTCGGACCCTCCGCGGCCAGGTAGATCGGCAGGTTCGCGCGCAGCGGGTGCACGGTGGACTGCAGCGGCTTACCGAGGCCCGCGGCATCCGCTCCCTGGTAGGGCAGCGGGTAATGCGGTCCGGCAGCGGTCACGGCACCATTGCGGGCCAGGATGTCGCGGACAATGGCGAAGTACTCGCGGGTGCGGGCCAGCGGCCTCGGGTACGGCTGGCCGTACCAGCCCTCGACGACCTGCGGCCCGGATGCCCCGAGTCCGAGCACCATCCGGCCACCGGAGAGGTGGTCCAGGGTCAGTGCCGCCATCGCCGCGGCGGCGGGGGTGCGCGCCGACAGCTGCGCGATGGCGGTGCCGAGCTTCACCCGCGACGTGCGCGAGCCCCACCAGGCCAGCGGGGTGAACGCGTCCGAGCCGTAAGCCTCCGCGGTCCACACCGACTCGAAGCCCAGTCGCTCCGCCTCGAGGATTGCCTCGAGCGCCCCGGGAGGCGGGCCCTGCTGCCAGTAGCCGACGCTGTAACCGAGCCGCACGTCAGGCGCGCTTCTTCGGCACGAGCGACTTCTCCGGCACCGGTGCGGTCCCGGCCGCCGCCTGCTGCGCGACGTAGGACCTCGCCTCGTCCTGGCGCTCCGCCTCGGCACCAGAGGCGATCGCCGCCCGCAGGTGGTTTGGCTCGTAGCCGAACGCGTCGACCAGATCTTGCGCGTGCGGCCGCAGCCGGGCGACCAGCCGGTCGATGTACGCCGACACCGCCTGCGCCCGCTGCGGCGACAGCCGCCCGTGCACCAGGTACCAGGACAGGTGCTTCTCGATCAGACCGAGCCCGAACAGGTCGTGCAACCATGACACCACCTGCTTGGTGCCGGGGTCGCTGATGCGCTCCACCGCCCGGGTGAACGACTCCCACTGCAGCAGTTCGCCGTGCGCCCGCGCCGCCTCGATCAGCTGGTTCTGCTGCGAGTTGAACAGCGCCGCCGCCTCGACCTTGCTCAGCCGGCGGGCGTTCCGCAGCACCCCGGCGACGCCCGAGATCATGGTCTCGACCCGATCGGTGAGCAGTTGACGCTGGATGTTGGTTTCCCGCAGCTGCCCGACCGAACGCGCCGTGGAACCGAAGTCGGCGATCGTCTGCGACAGTCGACGGAGGCCGGTGCCGTGGTAGGCGCGGTCCGCGGCCTGCTCCACCACGTAGCGGGCGAGCGCCCCGGCATCCGCCTTGGCGAACCGGCTGCTGTAGTCGGTGAGCAGACGCTTGGCCACCAACTGCAGCAGCACGTTGTTGTCGCCCTCGAAGGTGACCCAGATGTCGAGGTCCTGACGCAGGCCGGTGAGACGGTTCTCGGCCAGGAACCCGGCGCCGCCGCACGCCTCGCGCGCCTCCTGCAGGCTGTCGAGGGCGTGCCAGGTCGACAGCGGCTTGAGCGCGGCCGCGAGGGTCTCCAGGTCTTGCCGGTCATCGTCGGTATCGGACTTTCCGCTGAACACGGCGTCGAACTTCACCAGGAAGTCGTCGTGCGCGAAGGTCTGCGCGTACGTGGTGGCCAGGCGCGGGATCAGCCTCCGCTGGTGCCGCTGGTAATCGAGCAGCACCTCTTCGTCGGTGTCGCTCGACGCGGTGAACTGCCGGCGCTGGTTGCCGTAGGTGATGGCGATGGTGAGACCCATGGCGGATGCCGCGGTGGCCGACCCATCGAGCGAGACGCGCCCCTGCACCAGGGTGCCGAGCATGGTGAAGAACCGCCGGCCGGGGCTCTCGATCGGCGAGGTGTATGTGCCGTCCTCATCGACGTCGCCGTAGCGGTTCAGCAGCATCTCACGGGGCACGCGCACGTCGGTGAAGTACAACCGGCCGTTGTCGATGCCGTTCAGGCCACCCTTCAGCCCGTCGTCCTCGCCACCGACGCCCGGCAGGAACTCGCCATCCTCCGAGCGGATCGGCACGTAGAAGGCGTGCACCCCGTGGTTGACGCCCCGGGTGATCAGCTGGGCGAACACCACCGCCGCGGTGCCGTGTCGCGCCGCGTTGCCCAGGTAGTCCTTCCACGCCCCGCGGAACGGAGTGTTCAGCACGAACTCCCCCGCCACCTGGTCCCAGGTCGCGGTGGTGGCGATCGATGCGACATCCGAGCCGTGCCCGGTCTCGGTCATGGCGAACGCGCCGGGAACCTTCAGGCTCATGATGTCCGGCAGCAGCGCGGTGTGACGCTCGGTTCCGAGGTGCAGCACGGCGGCGCCGAACAGGCCCCACTGCACGCCCGCCTTGATCTGCAGTGACGGGTCGGCGACGATCAGCTCCTCGAAGCCTGCGATGTTGCCGCCGTGGTCGGACGCGCCGCCGACGGATGCCGGGAATGCCCGGTGCACCAGGCCCTGCTCGGCGAGCTGACGCATCTGCGCGAACACGCGCTCCCGGTGCTCCTCCATCGAGAGGCCGTCGATCCGGTGCATCGCGGGATCCGCGGCCGCCGCCCTGGCCTGTTCGCGCACGTCTGCCCAGGTTCCGAGCAGCTGCCGCCGCAGGCGCGGCACGTCGACTCGGGGAGCGACCACCGGGATTGGGCCGGTGCTGGCTGCCGGTTCGGCAATGTCTGGTCGGGAAGCACTGTCGGGCCGGGAAGCGGTGTCAACCATAGAACTGTCCTTTGTTCAGCGGGGTGCCTCCACGGTAGGAGTGTCCGCGGCCCCGACGAAAGACTCCGTTTGTGAGCTACAAACAATAAAGCTCGACTCTGGGTGTGGATTGTGGCAATCGACCACTGGCAGCGTGCGCGGCCCTCGGTTTGCGGATGCCGGGCGCGTCGCGTAATGTTTACCGATGGCTGAGTGGTATCTCCGCTCAGATGTACACCAATCCACCTCTCTCATCTCAGACGGTGGATGACCTGTGCCGACAAGTGACCTTGGGCAGGGTGAATTTCACCCTGCGGTAGCAATGGAGGAAGAGCATGGCAGCAGTCTGCCAAGTGACCGGAGCCGTTCCCGGCTTTGGGCACAACATTTCGCACTCGCACCGCCGGACGAAGCGCCGCTTCGACCCGAACGTGCAGAAGAAGACGTACTACGTGCCGTCGCTTCGTCGTAAGGTGACCCTGACGCTCAGCGTCAAGGGCATCAAGATGATCGACGCTCGTGGCATCGAGTCGGTCGTCAAGGACCTCCTCGCCCGTGGGGAGAAGATCTAATGGCCAAGCAGCAGGACGTTCGTCCGATCATCAAGCTCCGCTCCACCGCCGGTACTGGGTACACGTACGTGACCAAGAAGAACCGTCGTAACAACCCTGACCGCCTCGTGCTCAAGAAGTACGACCCCGTGGTTCGTAAGCACGTCGAATTCCGCGAGGAGCGCTAAGACATGGCTAAGAAAAGCAAGATTGCCCGTAACAAGCAGCGCGAGGTCATCGTCGAGCGGTACGCCGCGAAGCGCCTCGAGCTGAAGAAGGCTCTCGTCGACCCGAACGGGACCGACGAGTCCCGCGAGGCCGCACGCGTCGGCCTGCAGAAGCTTCCGCGCAACGCCTCGCCGGTGCGCCTGCGCAACCGCGACTCGATCGATGGCCGCCCGCGCGGTGTGCTCTCCAAGTACGGTGTCTCCCGTGTTCGCTTCCGCGATATGGCACACCGTGGCGAATTGCCCGGAATTACTAAGTCAAGCTGGTAAGTTCAAGGCGGTTCTGCTGGGCCTCGGGCGCGCAGGACAACTTCTAATTGCAAAAACGTCCGAGGAGGACACCACATGGCTGACAAGTCACTGAACCGTACCGAGCTCGTTGCAGCAGTTGCCGCTGAGTCTGGCCAGAGCCAGGCGGCCGTCAACGGCGTCTTCGACGCACTCTTCGCCACGCTGGCGAAGGCTGTCGGCGAGGGCACCAAGGTCACCATTCCGGGCTGGGTCTCGGTCGAGCGCACCCACCGTGCCGCCCGCACCGGCCGCAACCCGCAGACCGGTGAGGCTCTGCAGATTGCAGCCAGCAATGGTGTCAAGCTGAGCGCAGGCTCGAAGCTCAAGGCAGCTGCCAAGTAGCCACCAGCATCATCACAAGGGGATGCCGCCACGTCTGTGGTGGCATCCCCTTTGTGTATCCCTGAGGCGGTGATCCGGCCGCGATAGGTCGCCTAGGCTGAATAGGTGCCTCGTTATGCCCGGATCGTCGCGCCTGCGGCGCTCCTGTTGGTGGCCGTCCTCTCCCTCGTCGCCGGTCTCGCGTACGGTGGCGGCGCTGAAGCGCTGCCCATCGCCGACCCGGGTGCGGTGGTGCGCTGGGGACTGCCGCTCAGCGCCCTGATCGTCAACCTGTCTGCCGCCCTGGCGATCGGACCGCTCGCGCTCGCCTGCTTCGCGCTGACGGCCGGCACCGCGGAGTACAACCGGGCGCTCGACATCGCGGCGGGCGCCGCAGCGGTCTGGACCGTCGCCTCCGCGACATCCGGTTTCATGACCTTCCTGACCATCTATCTGGAGCCGGTCACCCTCGACGACCGGTTCGGGCAGTTGCTCGCCCGCTTCCTCACCGACACCGAGCTGGGCAGGTCATGGCTGAGCGTGCTGCTGATCGCGGCGGCGCTCACGGTGCTGTGCTTCGCCGTGCGCAACCAAACCGGGCTGCTGTTCGTCGCCGCGCTGGCCATCGCCGGCTTTGTGCAGCTGGCGTCGCAGGGGCACTCCGGCGGCACTGCCGACCACGACGACGCGGTCTCGGCGCTCTGGTTGCACATCACCGGCGCGGCGGTGTGGCTCGGTGGCCTGCTCACGATCGCGTTGCTGCAGTCGAAGCTCTCCGGCTCCAAACTCCGCGACGTTCTCTCGCGGTATTCGTCACTCGCGCTCCTCTGCTTCGTCGTCGTTGCGGCATCCGGGTATGTCAGCGCCGAGATTCGCGTCGGCGCGTTCGAGAACCTCGCCAGCCCGTACGGCCTGCTCGTCCTGGTGAAGGTCGCGGCGCTTGTCGTGCTCGGCGCGTTCGGCGCGCTGCACCGCCGATTCCTGATCTCGCGGATGTCGCGCAGCGAGTCCGGCGGGCGCGGGTACTTCTGGTGGCTGGCCGCCGCGGAACTCGCGTTCATGGGACTCGCCTCGGGGGTGGCCGTGGCCCTCGCCCGCACGGCGACCCCGCAGCCGGAGGTGGCGATCGCGGAACAGGCGAACCCGACACCCGCCGAGATCCTCACCGGCAGCCCGCTGCCGCCGGTGCCGACGGTCTCCACCTGGTTCCTCAGCTGGAATCCTGACCTGCTGTGGAGCTTGGTCAGCGCATTCCTCGCGTTCTTCTACCTCGCCGGCGTGTGGCGACTGCACCGCCGCGGCGACCGCTGGCCCGTGTACCGCACGGTGATGTGGCTGGCCGGCGTGGCCCTGCTGTTCTACGTGACCAACGGCCCGCTGAACGTGTACCAGGACTACCTGTTCAGCGTCCACATGCTCGCGCACATGCTGCTCGCGATGGTGATCCCGGTGCTGCTGGTGCCCGGCGCGCCGATCACGCTCGCGATGCGGGCGGTGCGCAAACGCAGCGACGGCAGCCGCGGAGTGCGGGAGTGGATGATGCTCCTCGTGCACTCGCGTTACATGCGAGTGCTGAGCAACCCGATCGTTGCCGCGGTGATCTTCGCCGGGTCGCTCTGGGCGTTCTACTACACGCCGCTGTTCAGCTGGGCGGTGACCGACCACGTCGGGCACTACTGGATGATCGTGCACTTCCTCGCCAGCGGCTATCTGTTCGTGATGGTGCTGATCGGCGTCGACCCGTTGCCGTACCGCGCGCCCTACCCGATGCGGCTGCTGATCCTGCTCGCCACCATGGCGTTCCACGCCTTCTTCGGGCTGTCAATCATGAGCAGCACCGGCTTGCTGCTCGCGGACTGGTACGGCGCCATGGGCTGGGGCACCAGCGCCCTGGCCGACCAGCAGGTTGCCGGTGGTATCACCTGGAGCATCGGCGAGATCCCCACCGTGACGCTCGCGATCATCGTGGCGATCATGTGGAGCCAGAGCGACGCCAAAGAGACCAAGCGTACCGACCGCAAGGCCGACCGCGACGGGGATGCCGACCTGGTCGCATACAACGAGATGCTCGCCGCGCAGGCCGACCGCGACAGCAAGTAGCTACTGGGCTACTCGGCGGTGCCCTACTGGGCGGTGATCAGCAGCGAGCCATCCGCCTGGAACGTGATCAGGTACTGCACGGTGAACGGAACGTCCTCATCGAAGGTGGAGAGGGTTCCGTCGAAGATCGACCGCACGTCGACGGTGAGGCGGGCCGCCCCCGCGCTCGGCGGCATCTGCCAGGTGCCGCGCTCGGCGCCCGGGGTGATGGTCGCCTGCGGGTAGGCCGTCAGCGACCACACCGGTTCGCTCTCGATCCGGTTGTCGATCTCCTGACCGAACGGGCATCCGCTCGGCATCAGCACCCGCTGCGTGGCACAGTCGTCGAGGTAGCTGGTGAGCTCCTCCTGCACCTGCTCCACGAAGGCGGTGTCCGCCTGGACGTCGAGCGTCGTGGCCAGCTGCTCGCCGGGCACCGTGGCGGCGACCGCGGTCGCCTCGGCCGCGAGGAACGCTGATTCATGGTCGAACACGTACCAGCCCGGGGTGAACACGGCCACCGGCAGCACCGACTCGGTGCGCAACGGCACCCCGTTGGCGGTGAAACGGTCGTCGTGCAGCACCGTGGCCTGGATCGTGGCGAGAGGAGACTCCGCGAACCGCCACCCGGAGAACACCCCGAACACCGACCCGGCGTCCTGCACCAGGAACGTGCTGCGACCGGCGCTCGGCCCGATCGCGTATTCGACAGTGACCTGATGGGTACCGTCACCGAGGTCGGTGTCCTCAATCTGACGGATGTCGCTCAGCACGGCGAGGGCGTCAGGGTCGAGTAGCTCGTCGCTCACGCCCTCCGGAACCGCGACGCCCGGCAGCGCGAGCGCCCCGTCGACATCTCCGCGGGCCAGGGAATCGAGGTAGACCCGCACGAACCCGCCGGCGCTGAAGAGCGTGGCGTTGAGGGCGATCACCGTGCCGATGAATGCCGCGACGAACACACCGAAGATGACCGACCAGATGATGAGTGATCGGCGCATCCCCACATCCTAAGGCGATCACCGCTGACGCCCCGGTAGCGCGGGTAAGGTGGGTTGCCGTGACAGCGCTCGCCCTCTCGCCCGAACAGGCCGCCGTCTTCGAGGCCATCGAGAAGACGCGTGAGCACATCTTCGTGACGGGTCGAGCGGGCACCGGCAAGTCGACGCTGCTGAACCATCTGGCCTGGAACACCTCGAAGCAGGTGGTCATCGCCGCCCCCACCGGGGTGGCCGCGCTGAACGTCGGCGGACAGACCATCCACTCGCTGTTCCGGCTGCCGATCGGCGTCATCGCGAGCCAGGACATCGAGCAATCCGGGGAGCTCCGCAAGCTGCTGAACACCATTGACACCCTGGTGATCGACGAGGTGTCGATGGTCAACGCCGACCTGCTCGACGCCATCGACCGCAGCCTCCGGCAGGCCAGGCAGCGGCGGCACGAGGCGTTCGGCGGCGTGCAGGTGGTGCTGTTCGGCGACCCGTACCAGTTGGCCCCGGTTCCCGGCGACCAGGATGAGCGCGCCTACTTTCTCGATCAGTACGCGTCGATGTGGTTCTTCGACGCCAAGGTGTGGAACGAAACCGACCTGCGCATCTACGAGCTCACCACCATCCACCGGCAGCACGAGGCCGAGTTCAAGTTCATGCTGAACGCGGTACGACACGGGCAGGTGACCGCCGAGATCGCGCAGCGGCTGAACGACACCGGCGCCCGCACTCCGCCGACGGATGGCGCGATCACCCTCGCCACCACCAACGCCACCGTGAACCGCATCAACGGCCAGGCGCTGGCGCGGCTCACCGGGCAGGTGAAGACCGCCCGCGCCGACGTCAGCGGTGACTTCGGCGGCCGGGCGTTCCCGGCCGATGACAAGCTCGAGCTGAAGGTGGGCGCGCAGGTGATGTTCCTGCGTAACGACCCGGACCAGCGCTGGGTGAACGGCAGCATCGGCACGGTCATCCGCATCGGCACCACGGTGTTCGTCGAGGTCGACGGGGACGTGCACGAGGTGCAGCCCGCGGTGTGGGAGAAGTACAAGTACACCTACAACGCCGGCACCCGTCAGCTGTCGAAGGACGTCGTGGGCGAGTTCACCCAGTTCCCGTTGCGGCTCGCCTGGGCGGTGACGATCCACAAGTCACAGGGCAAGACCTACGACCGCGCGATCGTCGACCTCGGACCGCGCTCGTTCGCGCCGGGTCAGACCTATGTGGCGCTCAGCCGCATCACCGCGTTGGAAGGCCTGTTCCTCACCAGGGCGCTGCGTCCGAGTGACATCATCGTCGACCCCAACGTGCGGCGGTTCATGGCCCAGGCCACCGCCGTGCCGGCGCTGGAGGCCGCCCGCTCGTGACCGACGAGCAGCCGCAGGCCGGTGGCCCGACCCATCCCGCGGTCGAGCGGGTGGCGGCCGCGCTGTCGGCGCACACCGACGAACCGCGCATCCGCTGGTTCGATGAGCACGCCACGACTGCCGTCGAGGCGGCACGCCTGCTCGGCATCGACGTGGGCGCGATCGCCAACTCGCTGGTGTTCGAACTCGATGGCGAACCGTTGCTGGTGATGACCTCCGGGGCTCACCGGGTGGACACCATCTGGCTCGGCGAGCAGCTGGGTGGCGTGATCCGGCGGGCCAAGCCCGAGGTGGTGGCCGCGGCCACCGGGCAGGTGATCGGCGGGGTGGCGCCGGTCGGGCACCCCGCCCCGCTACGCACCGTCGTCGATGCCGACCTCGCCGGGTACCGCGAGATCTGGGCGGCTGCCGGGCACGCCCGCACGGTGTTTCCGCTCACCTTCGACCAGCTCGTGGCGATCACGAACGGGCAGGTGCTGCCGGTTCAGCCGCCCGGCTAGCGCTGCTTCTCCTCCTGCTCGACACCGAGCCCCACCGCCAGCAGCAGCACCGCGGCGGCGAAGTGCAGCAGGTTGCCGAGCGGACTGACCGCCACCAGGTTCGCCGGTGAGCCGACCAGGAACAGGCCCGTCAAGCCCATCAGCAGGCTGAGCGCCCCGCCGACCGCGTTCGTCGTGCGAGCGGCCGGCACGCTGATCGCGGATGCCGTGATCAGCGCGGCACCGCCGAAAATGTGCACCAGGTTCTGCGCCGGGTTCACCTGCAGCTGCCCGAACAGCAGCGCCCCCGACGTGCCGAAGAACGCGACATCCCACGTCGTGGTGAAGCCGAGCGCGCCGATCAGGACGAACACGGCGCCGACGACGGCTCCCATGACCCGGTTCGGCGACGTGCGCCGCCCGTCCGCGGCGAAAACTGGCATGAAATCTACGGTACCGGTCGGCGTATGGGCCACGATGAGGAGTATGCCGATCACACCTGACACGAAGGACTGGACCTGGGTGTTGGAACGCCCCTGCCCCGAATGCGGCTTCGACGCGCGAACGATCGCCGGATCCGACGTCGCCGCCCTGCTCCGCCGCGAGGCGGCCCTCTGGCCTGCGGTGCTCGACCGGGAATCCGTGACCGAACGCCCCGATGACCACACCTGGTCGGAGCTGGAGTACGCGGCGCACGTGCGCGACGTGATGCGGTTGGCCGTGTACCGCACCCAGCTGATGCTCGGCGAGGATGACCCCGAGTTTGCGAACTGGGATCAGGACCAGACCGCCATCGCCGAACGGTACAACGAGCACCAACCGGATGTCGTCGCAACCGACCTGGTCGAGGTGACGCTCGCCTTCGCCGCTCTCCTCGACACCGTGCGTGACGATCAGTGGCAGCGCTCCGGTCGCCGCGGCGACGGCGCGCGGTTCACGGTCGACAGCTTCGCGCGCTATAACCTTCACGACGTGGTGCATCACGGCTGGGATGTGCGCGCAGGCTGATCAGCGGCTCGCCGTGCGCCGGTACTGCCAGCTGGCCAGCGGGATGAAAACGACGAGCATGAGCACCGTCCAGATCAGCGTGTACACCTCCGGGTTCTGCAGCGCCCACGAGGTGGCTTCGGTCGCCTGCGGGTTCGGATCGGGGTTGCCGAAACGCTCCCGCGCCGCCTGAGTGACCGCGGACACCGGATTCCACTCGGCGAAGGTCTGCAGCGGGCCCGGCAGGGTTTCGATCGGCACGAACGTGTTCGCGATGAAGGTGAGTGGGAAGATCACGATGAACGCCGCGTTGTTGACCACTTCGGGGCTCGGCACCAGCATGCCGAGCCACGCCATGATCCAGGACACCCCATAGGCGAAGACGATCAGCAGCAGGAAGCCGATGACAGCGTCGAAGAATGACGTGCGGATGCGCCAGCCGACGAGTAACCCGGTGAGGGCCATCACGATCAGCACCAGCACATTGTTCACGACATCCGAAAAGGTACGTCCGATCAGCACGGCGGACGGGGCCATCGGTAGCGACCGGAACCGGTCGATGATGCCCTTCCGCACGTCTTCGGCGAGCCCGGCGCCGGTGATGGTGGCGCCGAACACCACGGTTTGGGCGAAGATCCCGGCGATCAGAAACTCCCGGTAGGCCTGCCCGTCGCCGGTCTGGTCGATCGCACCGCCGAAGACGTAGGCGAACAACAACACGAACATGATCGGCTGCAGCGTCGTAAACACCAACAGGTCGGGCACGCGCTTGATCTTGATCAGATTGCGCTTCGCGACGATGGCGCTGTCGGCGATCACGGTGGCAAGACTCATCGGGCACGCTCCGGCGCCACATCCGCCGTCTCTTCTGCGACGTGCCCGGTGATGGTGAGGAACACGTCGTCGAGGGTGGGACGCCGCAAGCCCACATCGTCGACGTGGATGCCGGCGGCATCCAGGTCACGGAGCGCGGCGGTGAGCACGGCCGCTCCGCCTTGAACGGGAAGCACCACGGATCGGCGCTGTTCCTCGAGCATGGGCTCCCCTACCCCGCGCGGCGTGAGCACGGCGACCGCGTCGTGGAACCGGGCGGGGTCGGTCACCGTCAGCTCGAGCCGTTCACCGCCGACCTGAGACTTCAGCTGGTCGGCGGTGCCCCGCGCGATCACGCGGCCGCGGTCGATCACCACGATGGTGTCGGCCAGCAGGTCGGCCTCCTCGAGGTACTGGGTGGTGAGCAGCAGGGTGGTGCCGGTCGATACCAGGGTCTGGATCGTGTGCCACATGTCGGTGCGGCTGCGGGGATCGAGTCCGGTGGTCGGCTCGTCGAGGAACAGCACGGGAGGATCCGCGACCAAGGCCCCGGCGAGGTCGAGCCGGCGCTTCATCCCACCGGAATAGGTGCGGGCCGGACGGTCGGCCGCGTCGAGAAGGTCGAACTGCTCGAGCAACTCGAGGGCGCGCGCCCGTGACCGGCGGCGACCGAGGTGGTACAGCCGGCCGATCATGTCCAGGTTCTCGAACCCGGTCAGGTACTCATCGACGGCGGAGTACTGCCCAGACAGGCCGATGCGCGTGCGCACCTCGTGCGGATGGCTGCGAACGTCGACGCCGGCGACCGTGGCGGTGCCGGAATCCGGCTCCAGCAGGGTGCTGAGAATGCGCACCACGGTGGTCTTCCCCGCGCCGTTCGGCCCGAGCAGGCCGAGCACGGAGCCCGCGGGCACCACCAAGTCGACGCCGTCGAGCGCGGTTACTTCCTTGTAGCGCTTTACAAGCCCCGTTGCTTGGATAGCGTTCGCCATGGCGATCAGCCGTTGTGGTGTCCGTTACCGACGACGTCCTCGTCGAGTTCGCTGAGCACAACAAGCCCATGCGCGCTGTTCGCGCTCATGGCAAGCTTCTCGATCCATTCCCGGTTGATGGTCGGGGGACGGCTCCCGAAGAACTTGAAGTAGAGCGGGATCGACGAGTCGAGCCAGATGGCGCTGCGACCGTCTCCCACCTCTGCCGAGTCCCGCCACGACATATAGAAACACTCTCGTCGGCGCAGCTTCTGCCCGATGACCACCTGCAGATGCGCGAGCACCCGATCCTCGAATTGAATCTCGATGCCGCCGTATATCAGAACACCCATGAACCCTCTCGCCTTCGATCGAGGTGGTGCAGTGCGCAGACGGCTGAAGCACTGTGACCGATTGTCCTCTCCGAAGGTCGTTGTGGGAAGAAGCTGCGGGGAATTGTCAATCCCTTTTCGGGCGCTTGGCGGGGTGCATAGCATCACGATGCGAGGAATCGCACGAAAGTGCGCGGATCCGCACGACCCCGGAGGTAACCGTGACGACCTTGGACGTTGGACGATTACGCGCGTGGCTGCGCGACATGGACTTTCCCGCAACCCGAGACGACCTCTTGCGCGAGGCACGGCGTTCGGCAGGCGATGACGCCACCGTCCGCACGCTGCACGACTTGCCCGATCGATCGTTCAACGGCTCGACTGCAGTGATCTCGGCCTTGTCGAGCAATCGACATAGCTTCCCGGTGGCTTAGACCACCCCTCAGCATTTCCGCGCGCGTGGCGCGCATGTCCCGACGGGCACCCAATGAAAAAAATCGTGTACGGCGCAGCGGGAGTGGTAACCAGTGACGCCATCGCCGATGCGGTGATGCAGTACGCCAGAGCGCTGGCATTAGGGGTGAAAGCTGACCTGGTGGACATTCCGGTGCGCATGGAATCTGGAGCTCAGGATCGCGCCCAGATTCTGCTTGGCCCAGCAAGTCAGCTTGTGTCCGTTCCGGCGGAGGACGGCGACGGCGAACTTGATGACGCCGATGTGCTGGAAGAGCTGATGACCAAGACCCGACGACTGGGCGGGTCGCGACCTGTGGCATACTCGCCCAACGACTTTGATGATACGGACTACTCTCAGCAGTGAACGGATAAGTGAACCAAAGCCTGCGTTAGCGACAACGAGGGACATGATGGGAACACTTCGATACGGTTACCCGCCGCTTGAGGTCACCCTTGATGATCGAGTGCTCGCGCACTTGCAGTTCGTCATCATCACGAAGCTCCGCCGCAAAGAATCGTTCGTCTTCTCGTGGAAGGACGACCCCGACCTGAGCGAGGGTCGGAGCAGCATTTGGATCGAGCCATCCATCCCGCTGCACTTCAAATACACCGACCCGGAACAGCCGAAGCTGAACCGGGCCTGGATCGACGTGCTGATGCGCTCCGCCTACAGCGCCGACGGGCTGAAGGTCGTCGAGGAACCTCATCCAAACAAGGGTTCCGACTGATCTGCTTCTAGAGCGCCCGCGCGGCGACAATGGCTTCGGAGTAGCCGTCCAGGAGCGCGTCCGTGAACTCGTGAGGCTTCACGATGCTGACCAGGTGCGACGCGCCGGAGACGGTTACGAGGCGTCCCCGCGGTGTCGCCGCCAGATAGCGTGCCGCCTGCAGCCGAAAGTGGTCGAGCGCGCCGTTCACGAACAGCACCGGCACCTGCACCAGAGGCAGGCTGCGGATCGGATTCACGTGACGCAGTTCCCGCAGCACGTCATCCATCACCTCCAGGGCAACGCCGCCGGCGAGTACATCATCGGCGGCATCCGAGCGAACCATCAGCCGCAGCATGAAGTCGTTCAGGGCACGGCCCTGATCAGGCAACGCGTGGATGCCGCGCGCCAGCACACGCCAGCCGTCGAGGACCAGCCGATGCGGCGTGGTTCCGCAGCTGGCCGCCAGCACACCACAGACCCGACCGGGGTTCTGTGCGGCCCAGTCGATCGCGAGATAGCCGCCGAGCGACAGGCCGGCGAGGTACGGACGATGACCGGATGCCGCCGCCCGAGCGACCGCAGCCCCGATCGTTCCGTGCGCCCCAGCGAGACTGAACCGCTCCCCGATCCGCTGGCCGTGCCCGGGCAGGTCGATCGCGACCGCGGGAATCCCCGCTGCCTCAAGGTCGGCGACCTGTCGTCGCCACATCGTGGCCGA
>JBEVDR010000169.1:0-7310 GCA_040513215.1 Microbacteriaceae bacterium
CGCAGTCGCAGTCGTCGCCGGCCGCGAGCGCCTCGAACGCGGATGCCGGCAGCTCGCCGATCCGGTAGTCCTTGAGATGCACCATGGAGACGCGATCGCTGTACTTCTTCAGCGTGGTCACCGGGTCGAGGCCGCCGCGCTGCACCCAGTGCACGTCGAGCTGGATGCCCATCAGCGGCGCGCGCTGGGCGATGATGTCGAGCAGGTAGCGTCCGTCGTACTTCGCGAACTCGATGTGGTGGTTGTGGTAGTACAGCTCGATGCCGTGCGCGCTGAGCCGCTCGGCCATCTCGTTGCTGCGGTCGGCGAAGTCGAGCACCTTGTCGAAGGAGCCCATCGCGTCAAACGGCAGGATGCCGCTAACGGATGTCGCGAACGAGCCCCCGGACACCAGTGCCCCACGAGCGCCGCACAAATAAACGAGCGCCGCTGCAATTGCAGCGGCGCTCGTCAGTTATGACGGCGTTCGGGCCTCGGCCCGTCGACCACGAAACCTAGTGCGATGACCCCGCCGACTCGATCTCGGTGCGGTCGCCCGACCACAGCGTGTGGAAGGTGCCTTCCTTGTCCACGCGCTTGTAGGTGTGCGCACCGAAGAAGTCGCGCTGGCCCTGAATAACCGATGCCGGCAGACGGTCGGCGCGCAGGCCGTCGTAGTACGCGAGCGACGACGAGAACGCGGGCGACGGGATGCCGGCCTGAGCGGCCGCCACGACCACGCGACGCCAGGCAGCCTGCGCCGCGGTCACCGCATCACGGAAGTACGGAGCGGTCACGAGGGCCACGAGTCCCGGGTCCGCGGCGTAGGCCTCGGTGATCCGGTTCAGGAACTGGGCCCGGATGATGCAGCCACCGCGCCAGATCGACGCGATGTCGCCCTTCTTGATGTCCCAGCCGTACTGCTCGGCGCCGGCCACGATCTCGTCGAAGCCCTGCGAGTAGGCGATGATCTTCGAGGCGTACAGCGCCTGGCGCACGTCCTCGATGAACGCGTCGGCGTCGGCGACGGTGAACTCCGTGTCAGGGCCCGGCAGGTCGGATGCCGCGGCGCGCTGTGCCGGCTTGGAGGACAGGGACCGCGCGAACACGGCCTCGGCGATGCCGGAGACCGGAACGCCCAGGTCGAGGGCGGTCTGCACGGTCCAGGCGCCGGTGCCCTTGGCGCCGGCCTGGTCGAGGATGACGTCAACCAGCGGCTTGCCGGTCTCGGCGTCGATTTGGCGCAGCACCTCGGCGGTGATCTCGATCAGGTAGCTCTCGAGCTCGCCCTTGTTCCACTCGGCGAAGACGTCGGCGATCTCGGCCGGGGACTTGCCGGTGCCGCGGCGGATGAGGTCGTAGGCCTCGGCGATGAGCTGCATGTCGGCGTACTCGATGCCGTTGTGCACCATCTTCACGAAGTGTCCCGCGCCGTCGGTGCCGACGTGGGTCACGCACGGCTTGCCTTCGGCGATCGCGGCGATCGACTTGAGGATCGGGCCGAGGGTCTGCCAGGCCTCAGCGGAACCGCCGGGCATGATCGACGGGCCCTTGAGCGCGCCCTCTTCGCCACCGGAAATGCCGGCGCCGACGAAGTTGATGCCGGTCTCGCGAACCGCCTTCTCCCGACGGATGGTGTCGGTGAACAGTGCGTTGCCGCCGTCGACGATGATGTCGCCGGGCTCGAACGCCTCGACCAGCTGGTCGATCACGGCATCCGTTCCGCGGCCTGCCTGCACCATGATGATGGCGGTGCGGGGCTTCGCCAGCGACGCGGCGAACTCTTCGATCGTCTTCGAGGCTACGAACCCTGCCTCGGGGTGCTCGGTGATGAGGCTGTCGGTGCGCTCCCAAGTGCGGTTGTAGACCGCTACCGTGTTGCCTTCGCGGCTGGCGAGGTTGCGGGCCAGGTTGCTGCCCATCACCGCCAGTCCCACTACGCCGATGTTCGCCTGTGCTGCGCCGGATTCGGACACATTTGCTCCTTGTGGTTCGTGGTCGTCAGACCGTTTCAGGGTAGTCGTTCCGCATGGATGACCGACGCGGCGCCGTGGGGCGCGCCTCAGGCTTCAGGCGTAAGCCACAGCCGGGGCCACCCAGGGTTCAGCGGAAGTGGCGGGGGGCGTCGCCCCACGCCACTTCGAGTTCAGTGAATGCGCGCCGCATGATGTACTCCAGCGACCGGCGGGCCTTGACCGCGTTACGACCGCGGATGGCCTTCGCGGCCTGGAGATGCCGCTCGACCACCTCGTCGCTGGACTGGAGTTCCGGCACGAGGGAGAGCGCGGCCGAGTCGAGCAGCACGATGGTGACGGCCTCGTCGAGCATTGCGAACATCTCGTTGCCCGAGGCGTGCAGCACCAGCCGGTGGAAGCGCGTGTCCAGCGCGAGATACTCGGCGGGGTCGGCCGTTTCATTCAGCGACATCATCTGCTCGGCGATTTGCACGAGCTCGTCTGCCATCTCTGGCGGCCCGTATCGTGCCGCCAATTCTGCCGCCATCGGCTCCAACGCGCTGCCCACCTCGACGATGGCGCGCAACTGCCCGCCGCGCCCCACACCATCGAGTCGCCAGCGAATGACCTGGGGGTGGTAGAAGTTCCAGCGGTTCGACGGCTGCACCCTGATTCCGATGTGCTTGATGGACGCCACGAGGCCCATCGACTGCAGCACCCGCACCGCTTCGCGCACCACCGAACGGCTGACACCGAGGTGTAGCTCGATCTCGTCGGCCAGCATCACAGTGCCCGGAACAATGGCACCGTCGACGATCGGGCGACCCACTTCGTCGACTACGCGTTGATGAAGGCTTACCGCCATGAGCTGACGTTACCCCCACGTCTAATCCGATGAAAGGGGCTACAGGCGGGTTCCGAACGTGTCGCACCAGACGTTGTCGTTAAACGTGCCCTGGAACTCGGACTTGCCGGTGATCTTCTGAACCGCGGCGTGGATCGCCTCGCGGCTGGGCGCGTGCGCGTGGATCATCGTCTTCACCATCGGCACGTCGATCAGGTGATTCGGCTGGAACAACGACACGAGCACCGTTGGCACCTCGGTCACGTACCAGGGGATCTCCGCGGCCATCGACGTCGACCACTCGTCAGGAATTGTGCAGAAGCAACCGGTTGCGCTTGCTGGCTCAGAACGCGGACCATGAAGAAGAGGCTGGGGCCGTCGCGTGAGGGCGCTATCCGGCGATCGGCGCGTCAGCGCTGATGGATGCTCGAGGCATCGATGCGCGAGGAGGGAGGTGTGGCGGTCATGAAGGATGATGAAGCAATGGAGGACGATACAGTCATGACAGATGATCAGGCTACCCGACCGCTGGACCGCGCCCGCCGGAAGTCGGCAGCGACCATCTACGACATTGCGCGCCTGGCCGAGGTCAACCCGTCCACGGTGTCTCGCGCCCTGAGTCAGCCCGGTCGCATCAACGTCAAGACCGAGGAACGCATCCGCGCCGCGGCGAAGCAGCTCAACTATCGGGTGAATCCGATCGCGCGAGCGCTGCCGACCGGCCGTACGTACACGCTCGGCCTGATCGTTGCGGACATCACCAACCCCGTGCTGTTCGGCATTGTGCGCGGAGCCGAGCAAGCGGCCGCGGTCAGCGGGTACACCCTGGTCATCTCGGAATCACAGGAATCGGGGGAGCGCGAGGCGACGGCTGCTGAGCGCGTGCTGCCCTCGGTTGACGGGCTGGTGCTCGGCACCTCCCGGCTGAGCGATGAAGAGATTCGTGAGCTCGCCGAACTCAAGCCCATCGTGCTCATCAACCGCGAGGTTGAGGGAGTGCAGAGTGTGCTGCCTGACCTGCATCCCGGTGTCGACAAGGCCGTGCACCACCTGCACGCACTCGGCCATAAGCGAATCGCCTACCTGTCCGGCCCGACGACCTCGTGGATCAGTCGACGGCGACGCGACGCCATCGCGGCAGTCGCGGCCGAGCAGGGTCTCGAGCTGCTCGAGATCGGGCCGGGGACGCCGACCCTCGAGGGTGGCCGGGCGTCGTTCTCGAGCGTCGCCGCAGCCGATGTGAGCGCTGTCTTCGCGTATAACGACCTCATGGCGATCGGGCTGATGCGGGAGAGCGCGGAGCGCGGGGCGGCGGTTCCCGCAGCTCTCAGCGTGATCGGCTTCGACGACATTTTCGGAGCGGACTTCACGACACCGCCGCTGACAACGATCCGCACCCCGCTCGATGAAGCTGGCCGGAGGGCGGTGCGCACCCTGCTCGGTCAGGATGCCTCCCGTGACGAGTTGCCCACGGAACTGATCATGCGAGGGTCCACCGCGCCGCCCTCTGCGACGCGACTGCGCGGACACATCAGCTAACTAACACCGGGCGCTCGCCCCCATTTTTCAGTGGTACGAGGCACACCCGAACGCCCGGCCGGATGTCAGCATCGAAGCCGCCGGCGTCGACGCGCGCCGCTCGAGGATCAATGCTCCGTGTAGGTTTGGCAACCGGTTGACAGAATAGGATGTGCCAGTTTCAATTGAGGAGTGCCAATGACGTTGCAGCTTGACCCAGACCGCCTGTTTCCTACCGACCCCGCCACTCGCGAGGTGGCCCGTGGGCTATACGAGCGAGTGGCGTCGCTGCCGATCATCTCGCCGCACGGTCACGTGGCGCCGAGCCTGCTGCTCGACGATGAGCCGTTCTCCGACCCGGCGAACCTGTTCATCACCTACGACCACTACGTCACCCGGCTGCTGCACTCCGCGGGCATCGACCTGGCGACGCTCGGCGTCGGATGCAGCGCTCCGGTCGACCCGCGCAGCGTCTGGCGCATCCTGGCCAGCAACTGGCACCTGTTCGCCGGCACCGCATCCGGATACTGGCTCACGCATGAGCTCTCCACCCTGTTCGGCATCGACATCGAGCCGTCGGCGGCGACCGCAGACCAGCTGTTCGAGACCATCAGCGCTCTGCTGAGCAAGCCGGAGTACCGTCCGCGTGCCCTGTTCGAGCAGTTCCGCATCGAGGTCATGGCCACCACGGACGACCCAATGGACGACCTCAGCGTGCACAAGGCGCTCGCCGCCGACTCCTCGTTCCGTGGCCGGGTGCTGCCCACATTCCGCCCCGACGCCTACCTCGACCCGGCCAACCCCGCGTTCGCCGACAAGGTCGAACGGTTGACCGAGTGGGCGAAAGTCGCCACCGACGACTTTGCCGGATACCTCCGCGCGCTCGAGGGTCGACGCGCGCATTTCGTGGAGCACGGCGCCGTGAGCGCCGACCACGGCGTGCTGCAGCCGCTCACCGTCGATCTTGACGAGACGGATGCCGCGGCGCTCTTCCGTCGCGCGGTGCGCGGCGAGCTCTCCGCCGACGAGAGCCGCACCTTCGCCGGACACATGCTGTTGCAGTCGGCCCGGATGAGCGTGAACGACGGCCTGGTGATGACCATCCACCCCGGCGTCTACCGCAACCACAGCTCGCAGACCTTCGACCGTCTCGGCGTGGACACCGGCCACGACATCCCGGTGGCCACCAGCTACACCGAGAACCTACGGCCGCTGCTGGAGAAGTACGGACTCGAGAAGAACCTGCATGTGGTGCTGTTCACCATCGACGAGACCATCTACTCCCGCGAGATCGCACCCCTGGCCGGGTTCTACCCGAGCGTGTTCATCGGCGCACCCTGGTGGTTCATTGACGCCCCCGATGCCGTGCTGCGCTTCCGCGCCGCCGTCACCGAGACCGCAGGGTTCTACCGCAGCTCTGGCTTCATCGACGACACCCGGGCGTTCCTGTCCATCCCCGCCCGCCACGACATGGCACGCCGCCTCGACGCCGCGTTCCTGGCCCGGCTAGTGCGGGAGGGCCGCATCTCTCAGAGCGCCGCCGACCGCATCATCGTCGACCTCACCGACAGCCAGCCCCGAAAGGTTTTCAAACTGTGAGCACCGCAACACCCCTGAACCGCGCCGAACTCGCCCGCCGCACCGGCGCCGACGAGACCGCAGCCCCGGTGCGCATCGTGCACCTCGGGCTCGGAGCCTTCCAGCGCGCGCATCAGGCCTGGTACACGGACGCCGTCGATGAGAGCCGGGAGTGGGGGATCGCTGCGTACACCGGGCGCAGCCCGCAGGCGGCCGAAGAGATCGCCGCGCAAGATGGCCTTTACAATCTGGTCGTACGCGCCGTGGACGGCGACAGCGCCAGCGTCATCCGCAGCATCTCCCGCGCCGTTGACGGTGGCGACCTCGACGACCTCGTCAGCACCATCGCGGCGGCCCCCACCGCCGTCGTGACCCTCACGATCACCGAGGCCGGGTACCGGCTCACCGCCGATGGCCAGCCCGACGAATCCGACGAGCAGGTGCGCACTGACCTGGCCTGGATTGCCACGCACCTCGGCGACGCAGCCCTCGGCGACGACGTCGACCTCGCCAACGGGCCCGGCTCCACCCTCGCCCGCCTGCTGGTCGGGCTCGAGGCCCGCCGCCGCGCTGACGCCGGCCCGATTGCCGTCGTCTCCTGCGACAACATGCCCTCGAACGGTGACTTCATCCGCTCCGGCCTGCTCGCGCTCGCCGAGCACGCGACGCCGGCCCTGCGCGTGTACCTGGCCGAGCAGGTGTCCTTCGTGTCGACCTCCATCGACAGGATCACCCCGAAGACGGTGCAGGACGACATCGACACCGTCGCCGAGCTCACCGGCTGGGCAGACCGCTCACCGGTGGTCACCGAGCCGTTCAGCGACTGGGTGCTGAGCGGTGAGTTCCCCGCTGGCCGCCCGGCCTGGGAGAACGCCGGCGCGCGTTTCGTCGAGGAGATCGAACCGTTTGAGAACCGCAAGCTCTGGCTGCTGAACGGCGCCCACACCCTGCTCGCCTACGCCGGTGCCGCCCGCGGACACGCGACCGTCGCCGAGGCGATCGGTGACCCGATCTGCCGCGCCTGGGTGCAGGAGTTCTGGGACGAGGCGGTCGCCCACCTGCCCGCCGAGGGCCTCGACCTCAAGACCTACCGCGCCGCGCTGCTCGACCGATTCGACAACGGCCGCATCCAGCACCGCCTCGCGCAGATCGGGATGGACGGCGTCACCAAGCTGCGCGTGCGCATCGCGCCGATCCTGCTCGCCGAGCGGGCCGCCGGCCGCGAGGGAGAGGGCGCCGCCCGTGCCCTCGCCGCGTGGGTGCAGGCCGTGCGAGCCGGGAACGTGCCGGCCGACCGCGCCGACGACAAGGTCAAGACCGCGGCATCCGAAACCGGCATCCTCCCGCTGCTCTCGGTCATCGACCCAGCCCTGGCGGCCGACGCCGGAGCGGTCGCCGCGATCGAGGCGCGCCTCGCCGACTTCGCCTGATTCCTT
>JBEVDR010000170.1:0-5861 GCA_040513215.1 Microbacteriaceae bacterium
AGCGCGGTCGCGGCCGTCACCAGCAGTACCAGGATCAGCGAAAGAACGGCATAGAAGATGATGAGCGGCAACGTGGAGCCACGCTCGTCGCGGATCATCGCCCACTCCAGAACCGGGACACCTGCTGGGTGGCCACGGCGTCCACCGGTACCCGCAGCGGGAGTTGCGCGTCGATCGCGGCGGGCACGAGTGGCAGCGGCACGGACACCGAGATCGAGACCGTGACGCTCCCCTGCCGGGTCAGGCATTCGGCTGGCTTCGGTGAACAGTCGATCTGCACGCTCGCCTGCTGCCGTTCGATGCCGTGGTCGGCCAGGGCGAACAGCACCGCGCGTTCGGCTGCGGCCGCCGCATCCGCGGGCGTCGTCGACTGCACGTACACCCGTGCTGCGTGCCGAGCAGCACCCTCCGCGGCGAGTGCGCCTGCCTGCACCGCCGACAGCGTGATCACGAGATAGACGAGCGGCATGAGCAGCAGCACGCCGACCGTGATGAACTCCAGAGACGCGGAGCCGGCTTCGTCAGTCCAGAGTCTCAATCGCCGCACGCCCGCTCACCTCCAGCGCACCGTCGACGCCGACCAAACCGATCAGCGGCAGCGGGGAGCGCACCGTGACGATCGCGGCCGGATGACCGAGATAACGGCCCTCGCTTGCACTGATGTCGACCGCGTAACCGGCGCCGAGTGCCGTGTCGATCAGGTCGCGGGTGCGGGCGGCCCCGTCGCCCAGGGCCGTGTCGGCAAGCGCCGCATACCTGGCACCCTCGGCGGCTGCGTCGAGCACGGTGTTCCGCACGTGCAGGGCGAGCCCGAGCTGGATCACCGACAGCGTCAGCACGGTCAGCAACGCGGCCACCATGGCGAATTCGGCGGGCGCCGACCCGCGCTCGCTACGCCAGCCCGGCCAGCCGCGCCTGTTGGGCGGCGGCATTCGCTCAGAACCCGGTGACGCGTTCGATCGCCTGCTCAAACACGCTGGCGAGCGCCGGACCGGCGAGCGCCCAGATAACGATCACGAGTCCGGCGGTCATCAGCGTGATCAGCACCCAGCCGGGTACGTCACCGCGTTCGTCGTTCAGGGTGCGGATCATGGATGTCTCCAATCGGTCAGAATCCCAGTTGCAACACGGCGATCCCTGGGTAGATCGCGAACGCCACGGTCACCGGCAGGATGAGGAACACGACAGGCACCAGCATCGCCACCTCTTTCTTTCCGGCGACCTCGAGCAGGTGCCGCTTCGCGTCGTCGCGGGAATCCTGCGCCTGCGCCCGCAACACATCGGCGAGCGGCGTGCCGCGCTCCAGCGCCCCGGTGAGCTGCTCTACCACCCGGCTGAACGCCGGCACCCGCAGTGACCACGCCAGAGCGTGCAGCGAATCGGCGAGCGGCACGCCCGCGTTCACCTCGGCCACCACGCGCGCCAGCTCTGCGGCAATCTCGCCGCGGCTGACCCGCGACACCCGGCGCAGCGCGTCGAGGATGCCCTCCCCCGCCGACAGGCTCAGGGTCAGGAACTCAAGCATCGTCGGCAGCTCGCTCTCGATACGCGCCACGCGCCGGGCCGCGGCCTGCTTCAGCACCAGGTCCCGCGCCAGCACGCCCAGCCCGGCGGTAACCAGCACCACTGCACCCGCCATCGGCAACCCGACCGGCTGCAGCCGACTGCCGGCAACCGCGAGCGTCACCCCAAGAATTGCCCCGCTCACCAGCCAGACGAGTTGGCTGGACCGATACCCATCAACAGTGAGCGGCGAGCCCGCCTGCCGCAGTCGCGTCTCGATCGTCGACGCCCCACCGAGAACAGATGCCAGCATCCTGCGCGCGGGACCGACCACCGGCGCCAGCACCAGGCCGAACAGCGGCAGAGGGTCGGCGGTGCGCCTGGCCAGCCGCTGCCGGGCAGCCTCGGAGACATCCAACACGTACGGCGCCACCCGGTCGATCAGGCGAGGCCGGCCGAGCCGCGGCACCGTGCTGGCGAGCACCCACAGGCCGAGCCCGAGACCGAGCCCGGCCAGCACCGCCCAACCGAGCGCCGGGCTCACTGGAACCACCGCCGTTCCTCCGGCAACCGGCCGAGGCCGACCATGATTCGGTAGGCGACGATCGTGACGCCGAGTCCGGCCACGATCAACATGACGCCGGCGGTGCTGTTGTATGCCGCAGCGGCTTCCGGACGGGTGGACAGCAACAGCAGGACCACCCACGGTGCCGCTACGCCGAGCCGCGCGGCGTTCAGGGTCCACGACTGCCGGGCCTCCACCTCGGAGCGGATTGCCGCCTCTTGGCGCAGATACGCCGACAGGTTGCGCAGCACCGACACCAGTTCGGTGCCGCCGACATCCCGCGACATCCGCAGCGTCTCAAGGATGCGATCGGCGACCGGATCCGCGAGGGCAATCTTCAGCCGGTCAACGCAGGACGAGAAGTTACCGGTCGCACGATAGTCGGCCTCGAACGAGGCGAATGCGGCGCGGGTGGCAGGTGGCCCCGCTCGCGCGAGCGTGGAGAGCCCATCCGGCAGCGGCACCCCAGAGCGCACCGCGGACACCAGGTGGTCGACGACGTCGGGCCAGAGCACCCGGGTAGCGCGCTGGGCCGCCCGCGCCCGCCAGTTGACCGCGGCGAGCGGCAGCAGCATCCCGACCACGGCGGTGACGACGGCGAGCGGCACCACCGGCAGCAGCGCGAACAGCAGGGCGCCGAGCGCGATCCCCACCAACACCGAGCCCACCGCGAGCAACGGCAACGATGCCTGTGGCAGACCCGCCAGCGCCAGTCGGCCGCGCCACGCGGCGGCGGCGCCGGGCTGCCGGGTGGCGCGCGGTGCGAAACCGGCGGGCCAGAGAAAGGGGGATGCCGCGAGCAGCAGCCCCACCCCGGCGAGCAGCCCCAGCACCGCGCTCATCGCGGGTGACCGCCCAGCACCGCCGCCAGGTCGTACCCGGCCGAGTCGAACTTGCTGCGCTTGCCCGGGTAGCTCCCGGTGGGATCGAGCGCGCCGCGCTCCATCCGGAAGATCGGGCTGGCCTCGATCACCGACCCGGTGACCTGACCGCTCGGGGCAAGGATCTCGGTGACCCGGCGGCGGCCGTCGCGGGCCAGCTCGCAGTGCACCACCACGTCGATGCAGCCGGCCACCGTGGGCACCACGAACGAGGAGTCAATGTTGCGCCCGGCCAGCAGCGGCAGCGTGCATAGCTTGGCGAGGGCATCCCGGGCACTGTTCGCGTGAATCGAACACATGCCAGGCAAGCCGCTGTTCAGGGCGATCAGCAGGTCGAGCGACTCGGCCTCGCGCACCTCCCCGACGATCAGTCGGTCCGGCCGCATCCGCAGCGCCTCCTTGATTAACCGGCGCAGGCTGATCTCGCCGGTGCCCTCCAGACTCGGCTGCCGACACTGCATACCGACCGCGTCTCGGGCGATCGGATCGAGTTCGAATGTCTCCTCCACGGTGATCAGCCGTTCGCTCGGTCGGGTGGCGGACAGCAGCGCGTTCAGCAGGGTCGTCTTGCCGCTCTGGGTGGCACCGGAGACCAGGATGTTCTGCCCGCTCAGCACGCACATCCGCAGAAACTCGGCGGCCTGCTGGCTGAGCGAGCCGAGCTCCACCAGACGTGGCAGGTCGCGAATGCGCTTGGTGAACTTGCGCACATTCACCGACCAGTGAGCGCGCGTGACATCCGGAATGGCCACATGGAGCCGAGACCCGTCAGGCAACGAGGCGTCCACAAACGGGGAACTGATGTCCACCCGGCGACCGGTGGACTGCAGCATCCGTTCGACCAGGTCGCGCACCTCGCCATCGGTCAGGCTGAGCCCGGTGAGTTCGGAGACGCCGTTTCGTGCGACGAACACGCTGGTCGGCGAGTTGATCCAGATCTCCTCCACGTCCGGGTCGTCGAAGAACGGTTGCAGCACCCCGTACCCCGTGAGGGTCGCCACGATCTGCCGGGCGGTCTCGTGTTCGTCCGCCAGCAACGGCAGCGACCCGCCGAGCGCGCGTTCGCTGTAGCGCTGCACCTCGTCGTGCACATAGCGGTCGGTGAGCGCACGGTCGAGTCCGAGATCAACGCCCTCGCGGCGCACCCGAGCGCGCACCTCCTCAGCGATGATGCTGACCGCTTTGCTCATCGGCACATCATGGACGAGAAGCGGATGCCGCCGCAGAAGTTATCCACAGACCGCGGTCTTCTCCCCCGTTCACACGCGGGCACCGCCGCCGTAGGGTGGCGCCATGACTGAACGGATCAGCTCCCAGCAGTTCCACGAGTCCAGCGGCGTCGACGGCTGGCGGCCGGTGTTCGGCGGGGCGGTGGCGCACTTCCGCACGAAGTCCTTTGCCACCGGCGTGAAGCTCATCAACGTCATCGGTGAACTGGCGGATGCCGCGAACCATCACCCCGATGTCGACTTGCGTTACGGCAGCGTGACCGTGCGACTGATCACCCACGACATCGACGACCTCAGCGACAGAGACCTCCGACTGGCACAGCAGATCTCCGCGGCCGCTCAGGAACTCGGCATCCTGTCCCACCCAGCTGAGGTGCAAACGGTCCAGCTCACCATCGACGCGCTCGAGATCGAGACGGTGAGGCCGTTCTGGCGGGCGGTGCTCGGCTACAAGGAGGTGGGTGCCGAGGACCTCGTCGACCCGCATGGACGGGGACCATCGATCTGGTTCCAGCAGATGGACGCGCCTCGGCCTCAGCGGAACCGCATCCACGTGGATGTCTCGGTGCCGCACGATCAGGCCGAGGCACGCATTGCCGCCGCGCTCGCGGCCGGCGGGCACCTGGTCACCGACCGGTTCGCACCGGCCTGGTGGACACTCGCCGACCCTGAGGGCAATGAAGCCGACGTGGCCACCTGGCAGGGCCGCGACTGAGCGGTCCCACCGATACACTGGGTGTCGCTCGCGGGAGTGGTGAAATTGGCAGACACGCAGGATTTAGGTTCCTGTGCTTTCGAGCGTGCGGGTTCAAGTCCCGCCTTCCGCACCAACTGAATGCCCTGCGTGCAGGCGATCCTCGGCCAGCAACGCGCTGAGTCCATCAGCCCACTGGGCCAGACCCTTCAGGCATGAAAAAAGCCCCGAACTGGCGAGAGTTTGGGGCTTTGAGTGTGCACCCCCGGGACTTTAACCCGGAACCCACTGTTATAAGGACACAACCCGCCGATCGCTTTTAGTTGCGGTGCAATCGACGTCCGACCAGCCATCTTCCGGTGAACGAATTTACTAATCCAGTCGTCGAGGCATTCGTCTTCTCCGCGAACCGGGAGCCGGTGAGCCAGAAGTTGACTAAATCGGGGACCATGAGCAGGCTGTCCGCCTGGTGGATAGTGCCGCTAATGTGATCGGCTGCCACCTGACAGAGGGTGTTGAAGTGCAGGAACTGTAGTCCCTTGAGCGCGTACAACTCTTGGCGGCTGATCAGGGCATCGGTTGCCTTCACCCCCGCCGCGGTGCGGGCCACGCTGGCCGCGGAACTGATGCATCAGAATGTAATCGACATGCCCGACGATATCGATAGGGACAGGCAGAAGGCATGAAATCTCAGACGAGGTTCATTTCCCTGAATCGTGGGGCCATCGCTCTTTGACCAGCCCATTGATGGCGATCCGAAACGCACGAAGCCATAGCCCTTACACTTTCCGCCTACGGGCACTACGTTCTGCATCTGAGGAGGGGCGGTGCGGTTCGAATCGTGTCCGCTGACCGTCATGGGAATATTCGCCGCCGCTCACAGCTTGCACACATTATGCGAGCCATTATCTACTCCCAGTCAGGTCCCTCGTCGGTCCTCAAACTCACCGACCGCCAGCCCGCCGCACCCGGCCCGGATGAGGTGCGAG
>JBEVDR010000171.1:0-13090 GCA_040513215.1 Microbacteriaceae bacterium
GTGCCCCCGGCAGGAATCGAACCTGCGACCAAGAGATTAGAAGGCTCCTGCTCTATCCGCTGAGCTACGGGGGCGACGGTGATTACGATACCGTGCGAGCCAGCGCCACCAGCACTTGATTGACCGACGGCACGCCTTCGGCCCGGAATACCTCGGTGCCGTCTTCTTGGCGCACCAGCACGGTCGGCGTCACCCGTACACCGGCCGCCTCGGCCAGCTGCGGCGAGAGTGCGACATCATGCTCCACCACCGCGGCAGCGGGCACCAGTTTCTGAACCTGGTCGAGCACGAACCGCGTCTGGGTGCACGGTTCGCAGAACATCGACGAGAAGTAGACGAGCTGCACGGTGCTAGAGCTCGCCCCGGTCCTCGAGGGCTTCCAGCTCGTCGCTGTCCGCCGCATCCCACACGTAGACGACCTGAACCTGGTCACCGACCACGCGGACGGTCTCGGCGTTGTAGACCAGCATGGTCTCGATTCCGTCCACCGACGCGAGCGTGGTGATCTCCTTGTCCCAGCCGTCTGCCGACGCGACACGACGCTCGGACTGTCCGTCGAAGGCGCCGCCCTTGTATAAGACGACGTACTCGTCGCCACGGGCAATCACCGGAATGTTCTCTGTCATAGTCCAGTCCTATCAGACCGGGACCCTGCCCGCGCCCGCGGCGCCCCGCCCCGCCCGGGGAACAGCGCGTGCGGCTCGGGAGTGCTGCGCCGGTTCGGCGCCGGATCGACACTGGTGCGTGACGAACAGATGGCAACGTACGTGGCGGTGGGCGACTCGATCACCGAAGGATTCTGCGATCCCGCGTTCGAGGGACCGAAGCCGCTGCGCGGCCGATCCGCCGTGTTCAACGCCAACCTGTGGTCGATCGCCCGCACCCACCAAGACGAAGATGAGGAGCCCAGCCCGCGACTGTCCTCACTCAGCTGTCTGCACGCTTACGCACTGCCCTGGATCGGACGTCGCGTGCGCGGCGTGTCAGCCGGTGACGGGATGTCGCCGAAGCCGCCTGTGCCGAAGCAGGTCAGTGCCCGGCGATAGAATCGGCAAATGTCAAACGCCTCGGATCGTCTCGTCTGGATCGACTGCGAAATGACGGGACTCGATGTCGAAATCGACGAACTTGTCGAAGTGGCCGTCGTCATCACCGACTTCGAGCTGCAGCCCGTTCACCCCGGATTTGAGATCGTCATCAAGCCCGACCAGTCCGCCTGGGACAACATGGGCGACTTCGTGCGCAACATGCACACCGAGAGCGGCTTGATCGAACTGATCCCGAACGGGGTGTCGCTCGCCGAGGCGGAGTACGAGGTACTCGAGTACATCCTGCAGCGCGTGCCGACCGAACAGCAGGCCCCGCTCGCCGGCAACACCATCGGCACCGACCGGGCCTTCCTCGCGCGCTACATGCCGCGCGTCGACAAGCACCTGCACTACCGCAACATCGACGTGTCCACGATCAAGGAACTGTCGCGTCGCTGGTTCCCGCGCGTCTACTTCAACGCCCCGGTGAAGAACGGCGGGCACCGCGCCCGTGCCGACATCCTTGAGTCGATTCGCGAGCTGGATTACTACCGTCGCGCGGGCTTCGTGTCCGAACCCGGCCCCACCACAGACGAGGTGCAAGCCACCTCGAAAGAAATCGTGCAAAAGTGGTCGCCATTTCTGTAATAGACTCTTCTGGTTGCCACTGGCAAACATGGTGGGCGTAGCTCAGTTGGTAGAGCGCTGGCTTGTGGTGCCGGATGTCGCGGGTTCGAGTCCCGTCGTTCACCCCACTGTGAAAGGGCCCGACTTCGGTCGGGCCCTTTCGTCTCTGATCTGCAAGGCTTGACGTATGCCCCTCACCCTCGACAGCCCGATCGTCGATGAGCAGACAACGCTCAATCGGACGTGGACCACCGTGGTGTGGAACGACCCCGTCAATTTGATGTCGTACGTCGCCTACGTGTTCCGCTCCTATTTCGGATTCGACCGCGCCACCGCCCAGCGGCTGATGCTGCAGGTGCACAACGAGGGCAGGGCGGTAGTGGCCACCGGCGGGCGCGAGGAGATGGAGCGTCACGTGGAGGCGATGCACGGTTACGGCCTGTGGGCCACGCTGGAGAAGGTGCCGGTATGACACCGTGGACCCGCGACGACGACATGATCAGCGCTGAGTTCAGCGACATCGAGACGGCCATCCTGCGTGACCTGTGCTGGCAGGTGGGCGAGCTCGTGGACTCGGCAGACCACCGTGACCCGGCCCTGGCACGGCTACTCCCCGACGCCTACCGAGACGACCCCGTCGCCGCCGCGGAGTTCCGCCGCCTGACCGCCCGGGATCTGGCCGCGCGGAAGGCAGCCGGCATCCGCCTGATCGGCACCATGCTGAGCGAGAGTGACAACGGCCGCATCGTGGTGACCGAGGCGCAGGCGCACGACTGGATGCGGGCGCTCACCGACATCCGTCTGGTGATCGCCTCCCGGCTCGGCATCGAAGAAGACGGCGACGAGGGGCGGGGGGACAGCGACGAGGACCTGTTCCTGCGCAATGCCTTCGACTGGCTCGGCTTCGTGCAGGATTCCATCGTGCAGGCACTGGAGGAAGCCCTGTGACGCTCGAACTGGATGCCGACGAGTTCGAACGCGTCGTCGTGGAAGAGCTCGACGCGCTGCCCGACGATATGGTCGACGGGCTCGAGAACGTGGTGTTCGTCGTGGAGGGGCGCCCGGAGAACGGCACGCTTGACACGCTCGGCCTGTACGACGGCGTGGCGCTGACCGAACGCGGACAGTACGGCTTCGGCGAGCTGCCCGACCGGATCATCCTGTTCCGCGAGCCGCTGCTGTCCATCAGCGAGGACCTGGATGAGCTGAAGGACCAGATCCACGTCACGCTGGTGCACGAGATTGCACACTTCTACGGCATCGATGACGCCGAGCTGCACGCGCTCGGCTGGGGTTGAGCCTCAGCAGTGAGTAGCGTCAGCGGTAGTAGATCTCGTCGGCCAGCTGCTGCGGGTGCTCCCTGGAAATGAACGCCTGCTCTTGCCCCGCCCAGCGCTCCCAGTGCGGCGCGTAGGCGTCACCGTCACGAGCCAGCGCGCGCTGCTTGCGGGTGGCGTCGTCGAGCTCGACCCAGATGCCCCAGTCGGCCTGCGCCCGATTTGCGCGGGAGAGCGCACCGCAGCCTTCCACGATGATCGGCCGGGCAGGGTCAAGCCGATGCCACTCCGCCGGGCGATGCGCGGCCCAATCCCAGCGTTGCCAGCGCGGCGCGTCAGTCAGCACGAACTCGGCGACGTGCCGGCTGCCTGCCTCGAGGCCGTCCCAGCCCGGGTACAGGTCATCGAGGCGTACCAGCTGGGCCTCAGGCCAGGCCGCAACCATCGCCGCGGCGAGGTCGGTCTTGCCCGATCCGGAACGCCCGTCGATCAGAATTCGTTCAGCCCGCAATGAATCTCCAGTGCCCGGTGGCCACCGATGCCCAGACTGCAAGCAGTCCGATCGCGAGGCCGGCCAGCACCACCAGGGCGTCGCGCCAGCCGAAGTGCGCCTGCCGCGCCCAGGTTCGCGTCACCGTGGATCCGAAGCCGCGTGCTTCCATCGCCGTCGCCAGCTTGCTGCCGCGGCGCACAGAGAGCACGAGCAGAGCGAACGCCTGACCGAGCAGCCGGCGGATGCGGCCGCGGTCACCTACTCCGCGGGCGCGCCTTGCGAGCTCGAGCGAACGCCAGTCGTCGAAGAACAGTCCCACCAGTCGCAGCGCGGCGAGGGCGCCCAGCACGAACCGGGCGGGCAGGCGCAACAGCTGCGCCAGCGAGTCGGCGAGGTCGGTGGGGTCCACCGTGATGAACAGCACGACCGCGGGCAGCGCCACCGCGAGGATGCGCAGCGCCGTCGCCAGCGCCAGCTCCAGCGATCCGTCGCTCACCCGGGCGAGCAGGAACTCGAAGTACACCTCGCCCGAGGTCTGACCGTAGAGCGCGATGGTCACCGCGGCGAGCGGCGCGGCGAGCCACACCGGCCAGGTGCGTTGCCAGAACTGCCGCCAGCTGACCCCGGCGACGGTGAACAACACCAGTTCGAGTGCCAGCGCCACCGAGGCGGACACCCAGTCGATTGAGAGGATCAGGCAGATGCCGATCATCAGCGCCGCGCCGAGTTTCGCGAGCGGATTCACTCCGCCGATCAGGCGGGCGGGGCGGGTGGGCGTTGCGATCGTCATCGGGGCACCGGTCCCCCGCGCTGGCCGAGCCCGCCGAGGCTCAGTTCAGCGTCGGCGAGGGCCGCCACGAACTCGGCGTCATGGGTGATGGCGATCACCGAACTGCCCTTGTCAAGCAACTGCCCAAGCAACGCCACCAGCTCCGCCCAGGTGCGGGAGTCCTGGCCGAACGTCGGCTCGTCGAGCACGAGCACGCGCGGGCTGGTGGCGAGCACCGTGGCGACACTGAGGCGGCGTTTCTCCCCGCCGGACAGGGTGAACGGATTGGCCTCGGCGAGGTGCAGCAACCGCAGCCGCTGCAGCAGGTCGGTGACCCTGGCGTCGATCTCGGCGGCGGGCAGGCCCAGCGCCTGCGGGCCGATCTCCAGCTCGCGACGCACGGTGCTGGCGAGGAACTGGTGCTCCGGGTCCTGGAACACGGTACCGATCCGGGTGAGCAGGTCGCGGCTCTTCCACCGCGACGGCGTCGGACCGATGCCGCGCGAGAGCGTTTCCGATGCGTCGAGCGCGCCGGCGAGGGGCGCGAGCAGGCCCGCGAGAGTGAGCCCGAGGGTGGATTTGCCGGTGCCGTTCGGCCCGGTGATCGCGAGGCATCGGCCCTCGAGAACGTCGACGTGGATCCCCGATCGCACCACCGCAGCCGCGGTCCTGCCGACGGCGACGTCGCGCCCGGTCAGCAGCTCGGTCGCCGTGGCGAGCGGATGTCGCGGCGGCGCAGCGGGCGGGAACCCGGGTACCCACACCCCCATCGCGGCCAGCCGCTCCCCCTCGTCCACCAGCACCCGCTCGGGCGGGCCGTCGGCGACGACGCCGCCGTCGCCGAGCACGATCACCCGGGTGACGAGATCTTGCCAGACCGCGACCCGGTGTTCGATCACGATTAGCGTTGCGGTGCTCTCTTGCAGCACGCGCGCCATCGCCTCGCGCACCTGGGCAGTGCCATCCGGGTCGAGGTTCGCGGTGGGCTCATCGAGCAGGATCAGGTCGGGGCGCATCGCCAACACTCCCGCGAGGGCCAGCCGTTGCTTCTGCCCACCGGACAGCGTGCCGGTTGGAGTATCGAGCGGGATGTCCAGGCCCACCGATCGCAGCGACTGGGTCACCCGCGGCCAGATCTCGGCCCGCGGCAGCCCCAGGTTCTCGCAGCCGAACGCCACATCGTCGCCCACTCGTTCCAGGATCACCTGGCTGTCCGGGTCCTGCAGTACGAGGCCGGGCGTGCCGGTGACGTCGAGTGTGCCGACCTGTTCACCCTCGTCGGCGCCGCCGAGGAGTCCGCAGAGCGCGTGAATCAGGGTTGACTTGCCTGCCCCGGACGCGCCGAGCAGCAGCACACGCTCACCCGGCTGGATGTCGAGGTCGAGGCCGCTGACCGCCCACGCCTTGCGCCCGGCATGACGCCACCCCCAGTCGCGCGCACGCACGCGACCGGCGGGTGGCGACATCCGCTCGTTCAGACCGCGGCCCGCACTTCTCGACCCGCCGCGAAGCGGTTCAGGGCGCCGGTCTGGGCGAGACCACGGGCCGCCAGCCAGGACAGCAGTCCGGCGATCAGCACTCCGCCGACGATCGCAGACACCGTGTAGACGATGGCGAACGCGGGCCCGGCTCCGACGTACCAGAGCACCAGGTCGGTGATGGCCATCGCCAGTCCGGCACCGGCGCCGGCGATCAGGGCAGGCACCAGGCGCCAGTTGGCGTACAGGAAGATGGCGAACACGATCTCGGCGCCGAGCCCCTGGGTGAGTCCCGACACCAGCGTCCACCAGCCCCACTGGTTACCGACCAGCGCCGAGACGACCGCGGCGAGCATCTCGCCGTAGAGCGCGGCACCCGGCTTGCGGATGACGATGGCGGTGAGCACCGCGGGGAACAGCCAGACGGCGTTGGTCACACCCTGCAGCCCGGGAAGAAGCGCTTCCAGCGGGGCGGAGACGACACTGCCGGCGATATTCCAGACGAGGAAGATCAGTCCGCTGGCCACGCCGATCACGCTGGCTACCACGATGTCGACGACGCGCCACCGGAAATTACGTGTTGTAGTCACTGTTCGTGCCTTTCAATTGAAACGGCACGGGATATTTGAGATCTGTCACTCCCTGCGCTGGCATGATCCAGATCAGGTTCGACGGTCGAAGCTTGGAGCAGCTTCCTCTCAGCCCGGCTCACCGGACTCCCGTGTTCGCCGTCCAGTATACGCGGCAGTCCCGGCCGTGGCACCGCAGGCCGGACGGGCGCGCAACCGCTTGCGTAATACAAACGGATCGTTCTTCGCAATATCGACAATGACCGAAAACCTGTTGACTCTGGCCGAAAATCTGTCCGCATGCTTCAATGAACTCGTCGCCCCCCGAACGGGGCGTCTCCCGATTCGGAAGGACACGAGTCATGAAACTGCTCCCATCCGAACGTCAGGCCGGCAGTACCCCAGATATCACCGTGATCGATGACGAAACGTGGGCGGTTCTCAGCGACCGGGACACGCTCGGATACGTGGTGAAGGCTGGATCGGTCTATGTCGCCCTAAGGGGCCCCGATCGCAACCACGCAGTGGAAGTCGGTCAGTCGCTGGTCTTCACCGACGCCGTCCTTCTGGCCGCACGCCGCTAGCCGGTCTAGACGGATGCGGCGAGCAGCGCCACGGTGACCGCGCCGCCCTTGGTCGGCTGACGGCCGACCTCACGGAATCCGAGCCGCTGGTGAAACGCCATCGATCGCGGGTTCGGCGGGTCGACGTTGACCTCGCAGGTCACCTCGACACGCCCCTCTGTCCGGGCGGCGTCGAAGACCGCGTCGTAGAGCACGGCGCCCAGGCCCTGCGATCGGGCGGATTCCGCGACGACGATACGATCCACGTAAAGACTGTCTGTTCCGCGTTCCTCGAAGAACCGGTAGTTCTCGCTCTCATACGGCGACCCCGGGTGCAACGCGATGAGAAACCCGAGCAGGCTGCCGTCGTCATCCTCGACCACCAGGGCGACGTCGCTGAGGGCCGCCAGCTCGGCGAACTCGGCCAACGGGGTGACCGGCACAGCGGGGTAAGCGTGGTTGTTCAATGCGACAACATCGGGCAAGTCTTCAACGGTCAACGGGCGCAGCTGGGTCACGTCACGAGCGTATCGTGATGCCGACCGCCCTATGCCGCGCCCCTCCGATCGTGCCAGCATGGAAGCATGAGCGACCAAAACGAATTGCCTCCCGCCGACGAGTGGTGGCCAGGACTGGATGTCGACGCCAAGCACTGGATCCTCGCGAATCTCGACGAGGATCTGCCGGCGAACATCGCGGAAGCCATCGCCGAGGAAGCGGGAGTGGAACCTCCCGAGAACGGGCCGTGGCGGCTCAGCGACGAGGACGTGGCGTTCATCGAAACGCAGGGCGAAGCAGTCGACTGATTGGCGGACGTCGCACCCCGCCGGTGGCCCACCGAATGACGTCTGTCGGAGTGGCACAATATGCGAGTGACTATCGACACTCCCCGGCCCTGGCTCTCGAGCTACGCCCCCGGCGTCCCGCACGACATCGAATTGCCCGCCGGCAGTCTCTACGACATCGTCGAGCAGTCCGCGAAGGACTTTCCCGACCACGTCGCGCTCGAGTTCTTCGGCGCTGAGACCACCTATGCGTCGCTCGCAGACCAGATCGCCCGCGTCGCCGAGGGCCTGCGCCGCATCGGCGTGCAGAAGGGCGACCCGGTCGCCATTGTGATGCCGAACGCTCCGCAGCACATCGTCGCCTTCTACGCGATCGAACGACTCGGCGGCATCGTCGTCGAGCACAACCCGCTCTACACGCCGCGGGAGCTGCGTCACCAGTTCGAGGACCACCGCGCCAAGGTGGTCATCGCCTGGGACAAGGTGGTGCGAACTATTCAGGAGTTCCCCGACGACGTCGCGGTCGACACGATCGTGTCCGTGGACATCACCCGGGCCATGCCGCTCGCGACGCGCGCCATGCTGCGCCTCCCGATCAGCAAGGCACGCGAGTCGCGCGAGGCACTCACCACGACGGTGAGCGGCACCCTGCCGTGGCACGAGTTGGTGCAGAATCAGCCGATCCGATCGGATGCCTCGCGCCCGACCGCGTCGGACATCGCCCTCATCCAGTACACCAGCGGCACGACCGGCTCGCCGAAGGGTGCGATGCTCACCCATCTGAACCTCACCACAAACGCCGCGCAGGCTCGGGCGTGGACACCCACGGTGACCCGCGGTGACGCGGTGGTGTACGCGGTGCTGCCCATGTTCCACGCGTACGGCCTCACCCTGTGCCTCACCTTTGCGATGAGCATGGGAGCCCGGCTCGTGCTGTTCCCCAAGTTCGACCCCGAGCTGACACTGAAGGCGATTCGCAGGCATCCGCCGACGTTCCTGCCTGCGGTGCCCCCGATCTACGAACGCCTGACGGCGGCCGCGAAGGAGAAGGGCGTCTCGCTGCAGGGTATCCAGATCGCGATCTCCGGCGCGATGCCGCTGTCCGAACGGGTCGTCGAGCCGTGGGAAGCCGAGACCGGGGGTTACCTTGTGGAGGGCTACGGCCTGTCCGAGTGCTCCCCCGTGCTGATGGCGAACCCGGTCGCGGACTCCCGCGTCGCGGGCACCGTCGGGCTGCCGCTGCCGAACACGGAATGCCGGGTCGTGGATCCGGCGAACCCGACGATGGATGTCCCGGCCGGCAGCGAAGGTGAGCTGCTGGTGCGCGGGCCGCAGGTGTTCAACGGCTACTGGGAGAAGCCAGAGGAATCGGCAGCGGTCTTCGTGGACGGCTGGTTCCGCACCGGTGACATCGTGACGATCGATGAGGCCGGCTTCGTCCGCATTGTCGACCGCATCAAGGAACTCATCATCACCGGCGGGTTCAACGTGGCGCCGAGTGAGGTCGAGGACGCGCTGCGCGGCGCCCCGGGCGTCGCCGATGTCGCCGTGGTCGGCCTCCCGAATGAGCACAGCGGTGAGGAGGTCGTCGCTGCGGTCGTTCTGCAGTCGGGTGCCACCCTAGATGAAGACGCGATCCGGGAGTTCGCCCGGAGCATCATGGCCGCATACAAGGTGCCGCGTCGCGTGGTTGCCATGGACGAGCTGCCGAAGTCCATCATCGGCAAGGTACTGCGCCGCAAGGTGCGCGACCAGCTGCTCACCGCACAGAACTAGCCGCAACCCGCGCCAGGCGAGGCCCCGCTAGGCGAGCGCGGTTCCAAATGCCAACCCCAGCAGATAGGTGACCGCTGCGGCACCGAAGCCGATGGCCAGCTGCCGCAGCGCTCGCTTCAGAGGCGAGGCGCCGGACAGCAGGCCGACGACGGCTCCGGTGAGCAGCAGTGCCAGGCCGACGAGGGCGGATGCCAGGATGACTGCGGTCAGCCCGGAGAGTCCGAACAGGTACGGGATGACCGCGATGATCGCACCGGAGGCGAAGAAGCAGAAGCTGGAGCCGGCAGCGCCCCAGGCCGAGCCGATCGCCGCATGCTCATCGCCGACGACCCGGATGGGGCCGGTGGCGTCCGGCCGGTAGTTCGCGATCACGTCGGCCGCGTGCTGCGCGGCATCCCGCGCGGACATACCCCGAGCCCGGTATAGCAGGGTCAGTTCGTTCGCATCGACATCGAGATGGGGAACCGCGTTCTGGGCGGTCGGGTTCGGCGTGCTGGCGTCCAGTAACTCGCGCTGTGAACGCACCGAGACGTACTCTCCGGCACCCATCGACAGCGCGCCGGCGAGCAGGCCGGCGATTCCGGTGAACAGCACGGTCGCCCCGGAGACCCCGGTCGCCCCGATGCCGAGCACGAGCGCCAGGTTACTCACGAGGCCGTCGTTGGCGCCGAAGACCGCGGCACGAAATCCGCCGGCGATACGGTTGCGGCCGCGCGCGGCGAGGCTCCGCACGACCTCTTCGTGGATGCGCTCGTCCGCGGCCATCGCGTCGGTGGCGTGAACGTCACCCTCGTAGGGCGACCTGGCCTCCGCGCGCTGGGCCAGCGCGAGCACGAACACGGAACCGAAGCGCCGGGCCAGCCAGCCGAGAGTTCTGGTGCGAAGAGCACCCCGGCGCGGCTTGCCCACGTGGTCGCCGAGGAGTTGCAGCCAGTGCGCTTCGTGGCGGCCCTCAGCTTCAGCGAGGGCGAGCAGGATCTCGCGTTCTTCACCGTCGCGGCGACCGGCGAGGTCGCGATAGACCGCGGCCTCGGCACGTTCATCGGCGAGGTAGCGGCGCCAGCGCCGGATGTCGGCGGCGCTGGGCTCGGTCGGGTGCACACGAGTAGTCATCGAGGCGGTTCCTTCGGTCGGCCCAACCGGAGGATGCGAGAGGCATGCTTCGGCCGGGAATGGGGTGCACTGGTGCACTGTCAGGCCGAAGGTCTCGCTCGCCCGCAATCGCGAGTGGTGCACCGGGCTGAACGCCAGTATGTCGACACACCGTCACCGGAACCAGATGAACCGAGTCCGTGGGAGCTACTCCCCTTCTGCCAGGAGTCTACCAGCCAGCGCTGAGCGGCATGTCGGCCCTGAGCACACCGTGTGTCCCTAAGCTGGGGGAACCACACTCAAGGAGAGAGACGACGATGGGCTTTCTGGACCGACTGTTCGGCCGCGAAGAGAACGACGACCGCCGAAACGAGCGCACCGCGACCACTCCCCCGGCACCGCGCCGCAGCGACGATGAGATCGCCGTGGAGCGGTACCAGTACTTGCTGCGAACCGCACCGCCCGAGACCATTGAGCAGGTACACGAGGAGGCGTTCGGCAAGCTGAGCCCGGAGCAGCGTCAGATGCTGTTCCAGAAGCTGACGGAAACTGCACCGGCCGGCGAACAGCCACGCGGCGACGATCCGCGGTCGCTGGCCCAGTCGGCGACCCGTTCCGAGCTGCGTCAGCCGGGAACCATGCAGCGATCGATGCAGGGTCCGAGCTTCGGCAGCATGGTCGGCAGTTCCCTGCTCGGTACCGTCGCGGGTTATGTGATCGGATCGGCGCTGGTCAGCGCGTTCATGCCGAACGATGTCGGCGGCGACGAAGCCAGTACGGCGGACTCCAGCGCGGATGACGCCTCAGGCGCTGATTCCGGTGCAGAAGGCTCAGATGCCGGCGGGGACTCCGGCGGAGGCGACCTCGGCGGAGGCGACTTCGGTGGTGGTGACTTCGGCGGAGGCGGTTTCGACTTCGGTGGCGACTTCTAGCTCGCTACCGGGCGGGCGTCCGCTCAGCCGTTGACGTGGGCGCCCAGCCAGGCGGCCGGGTCGATCGGCGTGTCGGCCCCGTCGTGGATCTCGAAGTGCAGGTGGGCGCCGGTGCTGACTCCGGTGCTGCCGACGGTGCCGAGCTGCTGGCCGACGGTGACGGTGTCGCCCACGGCGACGGCGAGGGAGCCGTTCTGCATGTGCGCGGACAGGCTGTAGTACTTGACACCGTCGATGGTGTGCTCGATCTTAGCGTGCACACCGAACGGGCCACCGCTGGAGGCCTCGACCACGACGCCGTCGGTGACGGCATGGATCGGAGTGCCGGCGCCGGGAGTCCAGTCGATGCCCTGGTGCTGGCTCGAGCAGGCGGCGCACGGTGCGTTGCGCGGGCCGAAGTCGGCGCTCATCGCGACTCCCCCGCCCAGCGGCCACTGGACAACAGTGAAGTAGCTGAGGGCGAAGTTGTCGCGTACCACGGGGGGTTCGACGACCTCGGCCGGTACGGCGACAGTCTGCAGCGCCGCGCTGTACTGCGCGTCAGTCGGCTGGACGGCGTCGGCGGGTACCGAGTTGATGGTGGTCATACTGGCAGCGAAGAGTGCTGCGGAAATCGCAAGGTGGCGGCGGCTGACGTTCAGCAGTCCTCCATAGCGGGCGGGACGTACGTGGGCGTGACGGGGCAAAGGGGTATCTCCGGGGGTAGGGCACGGGAGTGCGAACGCGCGTCGAAGCACAGCGCGAGATCGAGCACAGGTTGGGGCACACCGGGTAATTCCGGTGGCCGCTTCCCAGTCCCTCACGAGACGGTATTAATCACGCACTAGACGGTATTAATCACGCCCGGGAAACTGGATCCAGCAGCAGAACTGCTCCATAAAAGTGTGACTTATGACCCTCAACGTTCCCTGAACGTTAACAAACCGTTACCAAACGATGAATCCTCAGGGCCAGATAGGTGCTAGTGATCCACTTATAACGGGGCGTCGAGGGAGCGCGACAGGTCGCGCAGCAGTGCCTCGACCTGTGGTTCCACGAGGCGCTCCACGGCATCCTGAATCCTCGTACGGTGGTCGGTCAGGGCAAGGCACACGGACATGCCGGTGCGGGTCGCGTGATCGTCCGCGAGCGACATTTCGTGGCGGAGCGCCGCCTTCGCGGCGTCCGTCAACGGCGGCGGTTCCGGCAGTCGGATGCCGAGGGCCTCGTTTTCTGCGAGTTCGGCCATCGTGAACAGGAATGGTTGCCCGGGATCGGGCTCGGGGTCGATGTCGAGGCCCTGGTACTCCGGGGCCAGCCCGTCATTGGGCCGGTACGGCCGCGCCTGCTTCCTGGCCTCGGAATCCCGCAGTTCGCGGCTGAGCAACGGCAAGTTGCGCTCCGTATAGGAATCGACTTCCGCTTCGATCAGAGTGCTCAGCCGCATCACGAGAGCGTGTTTGACGGTGTGCGGGATGTCGTGGTCGAACCCGGCGGCCTCGACCAGGGGTGACCCGACGCAGCGTCGGCAGAGACGGGTTCGGGCGCGGTGGGTGCTCGGCTGCCAGCGCGTCAACCAGCGGAGCCACGCGTCGACGGCATCCTGAACGCGGGCGTCAATCGACGACTCGGCGGTGTCCTGCCCCATAGTCAGTCACGGTACCGCGTGCTGAGCCAAGAATCACGCCGCAGCGGCCGGTTTCTCGCGATTGACAACCCGAC
>JBEVDR010000172.1:0-2859 GCA_040513215.1 Microbacteriaceae bacterium
CAGCCGAAAAAGCGACCGATTCGCCGACGTGATCGTGAAGGGCACTCCAATTACAAGGGCCCCCTGGCCCGTCAAATTCCTGCCGGGTGCGCCCGACGGTGCCGAGCTCGATCCACCGCTACGCACATAGGCCGCCTCGGCGCCACCCGTACCTCTTCACAGCCCGAAAGCACGACCCGGACAATCCAGCGCGCCCAAAAGCGCCCTGAAATCCTCCGCGTCGTGCTTTTCGCCGTTAACGCGGGACCAACCACGCCACTGACGCCGCGCTGCTGTCCGTGCTGAACGGAAAAGGCCTCCGAAACGTCGGAGGCCTTCTTTTCCGGCCCAGTTCTTCGAACGAATCGAACAACCCACTGGCGGTACCGGTGGGATTTGAACCCACGGTGGGCGTTAACCCACACAACTTTTCGAGAGTTGCACCTTCGGCCGCTCGGACACGGTACCGCCGACGAGTTTAGTACACGTTCGGAGTACGTCGAGACCGAGGCTCATCAAACACTGATTGCGCCCTGGACAGACAGGCGCAGGCTTGCAGGTAGTGCTCACTCAATCAGGGAGCACTGGCCACTCCAGCGAGAGGAACCAGCAATGCCGATCCGCATCACCGTGACGAGCGTCATCGTCAACGACCAGCAGAAGGCCCTCGAGTTTTACACCGACAAGCTCGGCTTCCTCCCCAAAGCTGACGTGCCGGAGGGAGACTTCCGATGGCTGACCGTGGTCGGCCCGGGTGAGCCCAATGGCGTCGAACTGCTGCTTGAGCCCGACGACCACCCCGCCGCCGCAATGTTCCAGCGGGCGCTGGTTGAGGACGGCATCCCTGCCACCTCCTTCGCCGTCGACGACGTTCACGCTACCCATCGCGAGCTCGAGGCGAAGGGAGTGAGGTTCGTGCAGCCGCCGACGCCGATGGGTCCAATGATCACCGCAATCCTCGACGACACCTGCGGCAACCTCATCCAGTTGATCAGCCCGGCGTAGCCAGTCCACGACTGCGCGCAGGTCTTGAAGTTCTCCACCGCCGCAGATCCCACGACCGCTGTGTCGGATGCCGCAAGTAGGCTTGCCCGCATGGCTCGCCCCTCCTCCAGCTTCCGTTGCACCGAATGTGGCTGGACGAGCGTCAAATGGGTTGGGCGCTGCGGCGAGTGCCAACAGTGGGGCTCGGTCGTCGACAACGCCGAGGCACCCGCCCGCGTGGCCGCGAACCGGGTCAGCGAATCGCGCGCCGCAAAGCCCATCACCGAGGTGTCCTTCGACCACGACGTGTCGCACTGGCGCACCGGCATCGAAGAGTTCGACCGGGTGCTCGGTGGCGGCATCGTGCCCGGTGCGGCGATCCTGCTGAGCGGCGAGCCCGGGGTCGGCAAGTCCACCCTGCTGCTCGAAGTGGCCAAGCGCGCCGCCATGATCGGCCGCAAGGTGCTGTACGTCAGCGCCGAGGAATCGGTCAGCCAGGTGCGGCTCCGCGCTGAACGCACCGGCGCCGTGCAGCCTTACCTTTATCTGGCATCCGAAACCGACCTGGCGACAATCCTCGGCCAGATCGACGCGGTCGCCCCGCAACTGCTCATCGTCGACTCGGTGCAGACCGTGTCCTCCTCGCTGAACGACGGCCTCGCCGGGCAACCGGCGCAGGTGCGCGAGGTTGCCGCCACCTTGGTCAAGGTCGCCAAGGAACGGAACCTGCCAACCCTGCTGGTCGGCCACGTCACCAAAGACGGCTCGATCGCCGGCCCCCGCCTGCTCGAGCACCTGGTCGACGTGGTCTGCCACTTCGAGGGCGACCGGCAGACCAACCTGCGCTTCGTGCGCGCATTGAAGAACCGCTTCGGCCCGACCGATGAGGTCGGCTGTTTCGAGATGACCGGCGAAGGCATCGAGGAGGTCACCGACCCGAGCGGTCTGTTCCTCTCCCGCACAACGATGCCGGTGAGCGGGACTTGCGTCACCATCTCGCTCGAGGGCCGGCGCGCGCTTCCGGTCGAGGTGCAGGCGCTGATCGTGAAGACCAGCGCGCCGCAGCCGCGTCGCGTCGTCAACGGAGTGGATGCCTCACGGGTCGCCATGCTGCTCGCCGTGCTCGAACGGCGCGCCATGCTCAAGCTCTCCGAGTTCGACGTCTACGTGTCCACGGTCGGCGGCATCCGCCTGACTGAACCGGGCGCCGACCTCGCCATCGCGATCGCCATCGCCAGCGCGTACACCGACAAGGCCCTCGCCGTGAACATCGCCGCGGTCGGCGAGATCAGCCTCGCCGGCGAGATCCGCGGCGTAACCTCAGCCGCGCAGCGCGCTAGCGAGGCTGAACGGCTTGGCTTCACTTCACTGATCGATGCGGAAGCCATCCATCTCCGCGAGGCGCTGCGGCTGGCGTTCGCGACGGTCACCGATGAGCGGGTCGCGGTTCCGCAGTTCTAGGTATGGCGGGGGCGGCGGTTTCGAGACGCGTCCGACCTCGTCGGGCGCTCCTCAACCAGCGGTGTCCGGGCGCGGCAGTTTGAGCGCGGACAGCACCTCGGCCGGCTCCGCCTGCATCGCGTGCGGTCCGGCCACGTCGAACCAGACCGCCTCGAGCACGCCGATGTTCTGCTCGAGGAAGTCCGCGAGCGTCGCCGCGTCGTAGCCGAGCACCCGGTGGTCGTCTTCCTGCGGCAGCATCTTCACGTAGGTCTCCGGCGACGAGAACAGCAGCAGCATGTACTTGTCGCTGTCGCCGCGGCGGAACACCCGCACCTGCGGCGGCCCGTCAACGGGAAGCAGCGGAACCACCACGGTGTCATTGCGTAGCGCCAGCGCCACCCCGGCAGTGTCTTCCTTCGCGAGCGCGTCGGCGAGCATCTTGGTCTTCGGCAG
>JBEVDR010000173.1:0-3745 GCA_040513215.1 Microbacteriaceae bacterium
CTAGTTCGTCGGGCGAGTCAAGCGGACGTCGCACCTGCTTCTGGGTGGTGGGCTTCTGCGAGCTGCCGCCCCACATGTCGATCGCGCCGAACATGGTGGGGTCGAAGGTGCGGGGCTGCCAGGCGTCGTCGTCGTGGATCAGCCGCACGTTCCAAGAGTACTCGTAGGTGAGGCCCTCCGGACCTGTTCGATCTCCACGTCGTGCTCCTTCAGGAAGTTCCAGTTGCGGAAGATCGCATCGATCTCGTTGACCTGGAATCTCATGTGGCAGAGGCCGGGCTCGTCGCCCTGGAACACCGCGAGCGTGTGGTGCACCGGGGTGAACCGCATGAGCGCCGCGAGCAGTGGGCGGCGCACCGCGCCCGGCTGATCGCCATCGATACGCCGCTGATCCAGGAGCGGTTGGCCCGCCGCGATCCGGCCGATCACGGGCGGATCGTGCAGCTGAAGGCGCACGTCTTCGATTACCTCATCGAGTCCGCGACGCACCGGATCGAGTGGGCCGAGCGCGCCATCGAGATCCTGCACCAGCCGACGGACGTCTGATCGCGCGGCCGTCCATCGGCGTGCTGACAGAATGATCAAGTGTCTGGCGTCTTAACGGGGTTCGGCGTCATCGCCACCATCATTCTGGTCGGGTATATCGTCGGACGCACCGGTGTGCTCGGCACCAGCGCCCAGCCGGTGATCGCCCGCATGGTTTTCTACGTGCTGGCGCCGTTCCTGCTGTTCACGGTGCTGGCTGGCGCCTCGGTCGAGCAGCTGTTCTCCCGGCTGCTCGTGGTGTCGCTGATCGCGGCGCTGATCTCCTTCGCCCTGTTCACCGTGGTGGCGGTGTTCGTCTGGCGCCGGAAGGCGCCCGAGGCGACCATTGGCACGGTCGCTGCCGGCTACGTCAACTCCAGCAACATCGGTATTCCCGTGTCGGTATACGTGCTCGGTGACGCGGCGTACTCCGCCCCCATCGTGCTGTTGCAGCTGCTGGTGTTCGCCCCGGTAATCCTGACCATCCTCGATGTGCGCACCGGCGGCCGCACCACAATTGGCCGGGTGCTTCTGCAGCCGCTGCGGAACCCGATCATCATCGGGTCGGTTCTCGGCCTGCTGCTCGCGGTCACCGGGGTGGAGCTGCCCACGCCCGTGATGGAACCGTTCCGGCTGATCGGTGCCGCCGCGGTTCCGGTGATGTTGATCAGCTACGGGATGTCGCTGCACGGCCAGCGCATCCTGGAGCCCGGTTCCGGGCGCCGCGACGTGCTGCTCGCCTCGACGATCAAGCTGGCGATCATGCCGCTCGCGGCCTGGCTCTTCGGTCGCTTCGTGTTCGGCCTCGACGGTCAGGAGCTGTTCGCGGTCGTCGTGCTGGCCGCGCTGCCCACCGCGCAGAACGTCTTCAACTACGCGCAGCGGTACGGCCGCGGCGTCATCCTGGCGCGCGACACGGTGCTGATCACCACGATCGGGTCGATCCTGGTGCTGCTGCTCTGGACCGCGCTACTGCACTGAGTTAGCTACCGCACTGAGTTAGCTACCGCACTGAGTTAGAAGATCATCGGGCGGTCGTCGTCATCCTCGGCGATCGACAGGTCGACGACCACGGGCACGTGGTCGCTCGGCGCGGTGCCCTTGCGCTCATTGCGGTGGATCGAGGCATCCGTCACCAGTTCGGCGAAGCCGGGCGAGCCGAGGATGAAGTCGATCCGCATGCCCTCGTTGCGGGGGAAGCGCAGCTGCTTGTAGTCCCAGTAGGTGAACAGTCCCTCGGGGACGTGCGCGCGCACGACATCCTGCATACCAATCTCGGCATATGCGGCGAAGGCGGCGCGTTCCTCGGGTGACACGTGAGTGCTGATGCCCTCGATCACTGTCGGGTCGCCGTTGTCGATGTCATTCGGGGCGATGTTCCAGTCGCCCATCAGGGCAAGCGGCAGGCCCGGTTCGGCGCTGAGCCGCTCGATCGTGGCGGTGCGCAGGGCATTCAGCCAGTCGAGCTTGTAGGTGTAGTGCGGGTCACCGAGGGCGCGGCCGTTCGGCACGTAGAGGCTCCACAGGCGCAGCTCTCCGACGGTGACACCGAGCGCGCGGGCCTCGATCGGCAGGTCGGGGCCTTCGACGCCCTTCAGGAAGCCCGGCTGTCCGGCGAAGTGGGTGGTGACATCCGTCATCGGCAGACGGCTGGCGAACGCCACGCCGTTCCACTGGTTGGTGCCGTGCGCGATGACCTCGTAGCCGGCCTCCTCGAACAGCTCCACCGGGAACTGCTCGGGCTTGCACTTGATCTCCTGCATGCCGAGCACATCGATGTCCTCGCGCACCAGCCAGTCGACGACGCGGCCGGCGCGGGTGCGGATCGAGTTCACATTCCAGGTGGCAACACGCATGCCTCAACGCTACCGGCGACGGGGGACAGTGTCGGGCCAGCCGAGCGCGATGATTGCCAGCCAGATACCCATCAGCACCAGTGAGCCGTGCGGCCAGTACCCGAACAGGACCGTGCTGGCCACCGTCACCGGCAGCAACAGGGTCAGCATCACCGAGGGCCACACCGGACTCGCCCGCCGCAGCACCGCGACGACCCCGCAGGCGAGGGCCAGCAACCCCATCAGTGCCAGCCCGAGCGCCTCCGCTCCCCACAGGCCGTTCCACGGTGCGGGCAGCGCGTGCGTGACGTAGCTGATCACGACGATCAGGGCGGTGAGCAGGGTCACCCAGTGCAGCAACGCGCCGAGAATGCCCAGAGTTCTGGTCGCCGGCCGCAGCGCAATGGCGAGCAGCACGAAGGAGGGCGCGACCGCCGCGCCGAACAGGGCGTAGTGGTCGGTGAGGCCGACGGCATCGGCGGCGTCACGCAGGCCGTCGTACACGGGCAGGCTGGCCAGCTCCCGGAGCCACGGGGGCATCCCGGCATCCGTCGACCACGTCTGCAGCTGCGGCGGCAGCAGGAAAAATGCCCAGGCGGATGCCGCCACCCCGGCCAGCGCGAACGGCCAGCGGCCGCTCCTGGAGGTCGTGGTCGTCATGGCCCTCCCGTCGAATCGCTAAAGTGATGGACGTGACTGACGTACGGCAGCAGCTTATTGAGTACATCGCTAGTGACGCCGTGTTTCACGGTGACTTCACGCTGACGAGCGGCAAGAAGGCGACGTACTACGTCGACATGCGTAAGGTCAGCCTCGACTATCGCGTCGCGCCGCTGATCGGCCAGGTCATGGTCGACCTGATCAAGGATGTCGACGACGTATATGCCGTTGGCGGCATGACCATGGGTGCCGATCCGATTGCGGCCGCGATCCTGCACCAGGGCGCCAGTGTCGGCAAGAACTACCACGCCTTCGTCGTGCGCAAGGAGCCGAAGGACCACGGTCGCGGCAAGCAGGTGGAAGGCCCCGACCTCGCCGGAAAGCGCGTGATCGTGCTGGAAGACACCTCGACCACGGGCGGCTCGCCGCTCGCCGCCATCGAGGCGCTGAAGAAGGTGGGCGCCGAGGTGGTGGGCGTCGCCGTGGTCGTCGACCGCAACACCGGCGCCCGCGAGCGCATCGAAGCCGCCGGCTACCCCTACTTCGCTGCGATCGGCCTGGCCGATCTGGGCTTGGACGGATGACCGACCGCGACGACCCCTCGCGAGAGCCGCAAGACGGGGATAGCTCCGAGCTGGACGCAATGTTCGGCGACTCCGCGTTCCGTGATTACAGCGACGAGCCCACGTTTGCGGTGCCGTCGCGGTCTTCGCGGCGAGAGGCTC
>JBEVDR010000174.1:0-3149 GCA_040513215.1 Microbacteriaceae bacterium
TCCGACGCGGACTTCACCACGGTGGTAGACGAGGCGACCGTACCGGTGCTTGTCGACGTATGGGCGCCGTGGTGTGGTCCCTGCCGGATGGTCAGCCCTGCGCTGGAGCAGTTGGCAGCGGAGCTCGCGGGAAGGCTGAAGCTCGTCAAGGTCAACGCGGACGAGGCGCCAGAGGTCAGTCGCCGCTTCGGGGTGCAGGCGATCCCGACGCTGATCCTCATGCACCGCGGCCAGGTGATCGACACACAGATCGGCGCCGCGCCCGCCTCCGCCCTGCGGTCGTGGCTTACCGAGCACCTGCCCAAGGAAGGCACGGGGCCCGCCCGGGTGGACAACCGGTCACCCGGGGACGACCGGCCATGACCGCCATCCCCGGTCGAGTCGTCCGAGACGCGCACCTGCGGCTGGTGCGGCCGGTGGGTCCACCCAGAGCCAAAGGCTGCGAGGAGTGCCTGCGTCTCGGCACCCCCTGGGTGCACCTGCGGCAGTGCCTCACCTGTGGGGAAATCCTCTGCTGCGACTCCTCCCCGATGCGCCACGCGCGCGCTCACGCCGCCACGACGGGCCACGTCATCGTGCGTTCGATCGAGCCGGGGGAGAGCTGGAGGTGGTGCTATGTCGACGAGCAGTTCGTCTGACGCCGAGTTCCCCGACCTGCCCGAGACCCCTGACACATACGGCGCCTATCCTCGGCTCGCCGACGAGCAGATCAGGCTGCTCTCTCCGTACGGGCAACGCAAGCAGCTGGCCAAGGGCTCCACGTTGTTCTGCGAGGGGGACCGCGACTGCGGTCTGTTCGTCGTGCTGGACGGGCAGGTCCGGGTTGTCCAGGATCACAACCCGGAGGGGCCGCGTGTGATCGCCATACACGGGCGCGGTCGATTCGTGGGCGATCTGTCGATGCTGACCGGCCAGGCCGTGTACGTCACCGCCGTCGCCCAGACCGACGTCGAGGTCTTGGAACTTCCCTACGACCGGCTCAAGGAGGCAGTCACCCAGAGTCAGACCCTCGGCGATCTCATCCTGCGAGCCTTCATCCTCCGACGCAACATCCATGCCGACCTCGGCATCGGACTCCGGATCATCGGCTCTCGATATTCAGCCGACACTCGCAGGCTGAGGGATTTCGCCAGCCGCAATCGCGTCCCGTACCGCTGGGAGGACCTCGAAAAGGATTCAGAGGCTGAAAGTACACTGCGGGCCTTCGACATCTCACCCGACGAGACCCCCATCGTCATCTGGAAGGGACACAGGGTCCTCCGCAACCCCAGCAACACCGCGCTCGCCGAACTCCTGGGCCTTCGAGAGGACGCGGCGCCGCGCGATGCGGTCGACATTCTGGTGGTCGGCGCCGGACCGGCCGGCCTCGCCGCGGCGGTGGCTGCGGCCTCCGAAGGACTCTCCACGGTCGTGCTCGACGCGCTGGCGACGGGCGGTCAAGCGGGGACTTCGTCCCAGATCGAAAACTACCTCGGTTTCCCTGCTGGCATTTCGGGCGCCGCGCTCGCCGACCGAGCGGTGGTGCAGGCTCGCAAGTTCGGTGCTGCCTTCATGATCCCCGGCGAGGCACAATCGCTCGAACACATCGACGGCCACTTCGACGTGGGGCTGATCGACGGGGCTCACGTGGAGGCGCACACGGTGGTGCTCGCGACCGGCGTGCGTTTCCGCCGCCTCAGCGTCCCCGGCATGGACCGCTTCGAAGGACCGCATGTCTACTACGCGGCCACCGAGTTCGAAGCGCGTCTCTGCCGCGGCGACCCGGTCGTCATCGTCGGCGGTGGGAACTCCGCCGGGCAGGCTGCGTTGTTCTTGGCCCGGACCGCCACGGACGTCACCCTCGTGATTCGCCACGACGACCTCACCCGCGATATGTCCCGCTACCTTGCAGAGCGGGTATCTGTGGACCCCCGTGTGCACGTGTGGAGCAACTGCGAGGTTTGCGAATTGCGCGGTGACCTGCGCCTCGAAGAAGTGATCGTCCAGGACCTGAGGACCGGCGAGCGCCGCTCACACACAGCGAACGCTCTTTTCGTACTGATCGGCTCCGAGCCGCACACCCGATGGCTCACGGGCGCGATCGCCCTCGACGAACGGGGGTTCGTGATGACGGGCGCGGGCACTGGCCGCGCCATGATGTTCGAGACCTCCAGCGCGGGCGTCTTCGCCATCGGGGACGTGCGCAGTGGTTCGGTGAAGCGAGTGGCATCCGCCGTCGGAGAGGGCGCTGTCGCCGTGCGCCTCGTCTATGAGCATCTCGTCCGAGCCGGCCGAAGGTGACGGGATCGGCGCCGAGTATGCGCTGAGCCCGTCCGGCGCTCTACATACATGGTGATCTATTCACTTCGCCGGAGTCGGGGCCTTCCGAGACCGCATGGTGTCGGACGGTCGCTCCGAATACGCGTTGCGGTAAGCCGCCGCAAACCTCCCGAGATGGGTGAAGCCCCAGCGTGCCGCCACCTCGCTGACGCTGACCGCGCCCGGCGCGGCGGCCGCCAACTCCTCGTGCACCCTCTCGAGTCTCAGGCGTCGCAAGTATGCCAGCGGCGTCGTGTCCAAGGATCGGCGAAAGCCCTCCTGCAGGCTGCGCAAGCTCACCGAGACCTCCGCGGCTAGTTCCGCCACGCTCCACGGATGTGCTGGGCTGCTGCGCAAGAGATCGACCGCGTGCGAGACAGGCCGGATGCCGGCCGCAGGGCAGGGGCCCGCCAGCGCGGCCGAGTGGTTGTGCGGCTGCGCGAAGAGGAGACTGTGCATCAGAACCTGCTCCAGGCGCTGTGCCGCGAGGGGGTGCGCGAGGAGTCCGCCCGCCTGGTGCGATGCCTGGTCGATCATCCGCAGCGCCTGCATCATCGTTTGCGCGCCTGGCGCCATGAGATCGATCTCGCCCCCGAACTCGAGCGGGCGGGAGAGCTCATGGCCGAGCAGATTCTGCACCTCGAGCTGCAAGTGGTCGCGCGGGATCATCAGCGAGAGCTGCGCGAATGCTTCATCGCTGGCGATCGCCACCGGCCGCCCCGGCATGAAGACACCCGCCGTGTGCTGGGTGCCGTGAACCGGTGCCCCCAGGCCCGCGCGCATCGTGGCTCGCCCCCGAGTCGGGATATCGATGTGATAGTTCTCGGCCTCCGCCGTCTCGATGCGCACCG
>JBEVDR010000175.1:0-43345 GCA_040513215.1 Microbacteriaceae bacterium
TCATCGGTGAAGACGGCGTCGTCGTCGACCTGAAGGACGGCGAAGTACGCGTGGTCGGCCAGCTCGACCTCGGCTTCGTCTACGTCGACGGCTCCAGCGTCGGCGAGATCACCGACGCCGACCTCAAGGACCGCCGCATCCTCGCCGAAGAAGGCTTCATCTCCATCTTCATCGCCATCGACGCGCAGACCGGCAAGCCCATCGTCGGCCCGGAGATCCAGTCCCGCGGCTTCGCCGAGGACGAGGCCGTGTTCGACACCGTCAAGCCGCAGATCCTGAAGGCGCTCTCGGATGCCGCGGCGAACGGCACCCGCGACCCCGGCCAGTACCAGCAGGTGGTGCGCCGCACCGTCGGCCGCTGGGTGAACACCCAGCACCGCCGCCGTCCGATGATCGTGCCGGTGGTGATCGAGGCGTAACCGAGGCGTGGGGAATCAGCTGCCATCGTTCGCCGCGGACAGGGCGAGTTCGGGCCGGGTGTGGAATGGCGCCTGCGGGTCCCGCCGGAGATTGGCGAGGAACTGAGGCTCGCCGTGGAGCGCGACGCCGCGATCATCGGCATGGTCACCGCGGTCTTCGCGGGCGCGATCGCCGGCCTGCTGCCCGCGTTGGTGGCCGTCCGGGTCAAGGTGATCGACGCCATCCGCTACTAGACACACGATGCCCCCAACCGGGCGAAGACGGATGCTGCCAGTACCGTTGAACGCATGGCTACGAGCTCCAAACCCACCCCGCGCGGCAGATCCACGCCTGCGCGCGGCGGAAAAGCCACCGGCACCACCAAGACCACCCGCACCACGCAGGCCACCAAGAAGCTGCCGGTGCAGCCAGCGCCCGAGCACGGGCTGCTCGCCAAGGGCTGGCTGGCGCTTGCCCACGTGGTCGGCGGCGCGTTCCGGGTGTTCGGCCATGAGAACCTCGCGAAGGAGGAGCGCCGCGACGGCGTCCCGTTCTTCATCATCGTGCTGGCCGTGATCGGCGTCGTCGTGGAGTGGATCAACCCCACCGACACCGTCGCGATCGCCCTCGACGCCTACACCTTCGGCGGCCTGCTCGGCCGGGTCGCGTTCGCCCTCCCGGTGATCATGCTGCTGTTCGCGGCGTGGCTGTTCCGGCATCCGGCCAGCATCCACGACAACACGCGCATCGCCATCGGCCTGGCCTTCCTGCTGGTCTCGATCAGCGCGCTCTGCCACATCTTCGGCGGGCAGCCGCAACCGACCGACGGCATGATCACCCTCGCCAGGGCCGGGGGACTGTCCGGCTGGGTGGTCGGTGCCCCGTTGCTGTTCGCCACCGTGTGGGTGGCCGTGCCCGTCGTGATCATCATCATGGTGCTGTCGCTGTTCATCATCACCAAGACCCCGCCGAACCGGGTGGGCGACCGACTGCGCGAGCTGTACAACTACCTGTTCGGTGCGGAACTCGTCACCGGCGAGCAGCGCGCCGCGCAGAAGGCCGCCACCGGCACCGTGCAGTTCGGCACACTCGACGACCTCGAGATCGAAGAAGACGAGTCCCAGCTGCCCTGGTGGCGCCGCAACAAGAGCCGCCGCGAGGAAGAGCCGGCCTTCGACACCCCCGTCATCCCGGCATCCGATCACACCACCGACGTGATCGACCTGACCAAGCCCGCCGAGGAACCCTTCGGCATCGAGCTGCTCGAAGAACTGGTCAAGGCCGAAGACGCCGTCAAGCGGTTCACCGGCGAGGTCGAGACCGGCGTGGTCAGCATCCGCGACGACGGCGGCGCCGGCCTCCTGCCCGGGTTCAACGACAAGGCCAGCACCAAGGGCGCGGCAGGCGAATTCACGACGGATGCCGCAGCCTCAGCCGCCGAGACCACCGAAGTGGTCTTGGAGCGAAACCCCGACGCCGCGCAGCTCGACGGCGTGCAGATCGCGGACGCCGCGGAGCACGACGCGCCCGCCACGCCATACCGCCTGCCCCCGGCATCCTCGCTCGGATCCGGCACCCCGCCGAAGGCCCGCAGTGCCGCGAACGACACCGTCATCGCCGCGCTCACCGAGGTGCTGAAGCAGTTCAAGGTCGACGCCAAGGTCACCGGGTTCAGCCGCGGCCCGTCGATCACCCGTTACGAACTGGAGCTCGCGCCCGGCGTGAAGGTGGAGCGGGTCACCGCCCTCGCCAAGAACATCAGTTACGCGGTGGCCAGCAACGAGGTCAACATCCTCTCGCCGATCCCGGGCAAGAGTGCAATCGGCATCGAGATCCCGAACACCGACCGCGAGATCGTGTCGCTCGGCGACGTGCTGCGCAGCGGTGCCGCCGCGAAGAGCACCCACCCGATGACGATCGGCATGGGCAAGGATGTCGAGGGTGGCTTCGTCGTGGCGAACCTCGCCAAGATGCCGCACCTGCTGGTGGCCGGGTCCACCGGTTCCGGTAAGTCCAGCTTCGTCAACTCGATGATCACCTCGCTGCTGATGCGGGCGAAACCGTCCGAGGTGCGCATGGTTCTGGTCGACCCGAAGCGGGTCGAGCTGTCGATCTACGCCGGCGTCCCGCACCTGATCACCCCCATCATCACCAACCCCAAGAAGGCGGCCGAGGCGCTGCAGTGGGTGGTCAAAGAGATGGACATGCGGTACGACGACCTGGCCAGCTTCGGCTTCCGCCACATCGACGACTTCAACCGCGCCGTCGTCGCCGACGAGATCAAGCTGCCGGCCGGCAGCGAACGCAAGCTCAAGCCATACCCCTACCTGCTGGTCGTGGTCGACGAGCTCGCCGACCTGATGATGGTCGCGCCACGGGATGTCGAAGACTCCATCGTCCGCATCACCCAGCTCGCCCGGGCATCCGGTATCCACCTGGTGCTGGCCACGCAGCGGCCCTCCGTCGACGTGGTGACCGGTCTGATCAAGGCGAACGTGCCGTCGCGGCTGGCGTTCGCGGTGTCGAGCATGACCGACTCCCGCGTCATCCTCGACCAGCCCGGCGCCGACAAGCTGATCGGTCAGGGTGACGGACTGTTCCTGCCGATGGGTGCGTCCAAGGCGATCCGCGTGCAGGGCGCCTGGGTGCAGGAGAGCGAGATCGCGGCGGTGGTGCAGCACGTCACCGCGCAGGCGCGACCGGAATACCGCAAGGACGTCGCCGTCACCGTCGAGAAGAAGGACATCGACGCGGACATCGGCGACGACCTCGAACTGCTGCTTGCCGCGGCGGAGCTCGTGGTGTCCACCCAGTTCGGTTCCACCTCGATGCTGCAGCGCAAGCTGCGCGTCGGCTTCGCCAAGGCCGGCCGCCTGATGGACCTGATGGAGTCGCGCGAGATCGTCGGCCCGTCGGAGGGGTCCAAGGCGCGCGACGTGCTCGTCACGACCGAACAGCTCCCCGGCGTGCTGGCCAAGCTGCGCGGCGATGACGCGTCGGCGGGCTCCGCGACATCCGCCTCGGCTGGTGGCGCGACCTCCGGGGGCTCGGACGACCGCTACGGCGGCGACCCGGTCGCGGCCATGACCGACGGCTACCCTGAGGAAGACGTCTCCGAGTCCGAAGACGCCTGGCACCTCACCGGCAGGGACTAACGCGTGACCGACACCCCCATGACACGTTCGAACAACTGGAACGTGCCCAACGCGATCACCGTCGTGCGGATCCTGATGATCCCGCTGTTGGTCTGGATGCTGCTGCTGGACGACGGCGCGGACGGCGCCCTGCGCTGGTGGGCGGCGGTCGTCTTCATCGTCGCGATCGCCACCGACGGCATCGACGGGTACATCGCCCGCCGGTACAACCTGGTCACCGACCTCGGCAAGCTGCTCGACCCGATCGCCGACAAGGGCCTGACCGGCGCCGCGCTGATCTGCCTCGCCGTCCTCGGTGAACTGCCGTGGTGGGTGGTCGTGCTGGTGCTGGTGCGCGAGATCGGCATCACGGTGTGGCGGTTCGTCGAACTGCGGCAGGGCCTCGTCATCCCGGCATCCCGTGGCGGCAAGCTCAAGACGCTGGCGCAGGCCGTGGCCATTTCGCTGGCGCTGCTACCGTTGTGGACCGTGTTCGGCGATTGGGTGCACTGGCTGAACGGCATCACCATGACGATCGCGGTCGTGCTCACCGTGGTCTCCGGGCTCGACTACCTGATCCAGTCCCGGCGGCAGAACCAGACCTCGGCATGAGCGACAGCGTCATCCCCGGTTCGCCTGACGCTCCCGCGTCGTTCGTCACCGCGTTGATCGCCAATCTCGCCGCGCGCGGGCTGACCGTCGCGGTGGCGGAGTCGCTGACCGGCGGACTGGTCACCGCCGAACTCATCCGGCCAGCCGGCGCATCCGCGGTCGTCGTTGGGGGAGTGATCGCCTACGACACCACCCTGAAGGTCAGCCTGCTCGGCGTCGACCAGGACCTGCTCGACGCGCACGGCCCGGTGCATCCCGAGGTGGCACGGCAGATGGCCGACCGGGTGCGCCACGTGCTCGCGATCGACGGACGCCCGGCCGACCTCGGCCTGTCCACCACCGGTGTCGCCGGACCCGACCCGCAAGAGGGGGCCGCCGTCGGCACCGTGTTCGTCGGCATCGCCGTCGGACGGCGAACGGATGTCGTGGAGCTCCACCTCGCTGGCTCGCGCGACCAGATTCGGGCGCGCGTCGTGACCGAAGCCGTCGCCGCACTCGCCGATAGAATCTGACAGGAAACCCCCGGGAATACCTACCGTTTCGATCCTGTTACAGCTACTGAATTCACAAGCGTCATACAGCAGTGGCTGGTTAGAGTTTGATCAGTTTCGGTTGTAGTGTTACAGACCCAAAGTTAGAGGAGGAGGATCCCATGGTTCTGGTACGTCAGGAAATCGGTGACGTTCTTCGGGACTTCCGCCTGCAAAAGGGACGAACCCTTCGTCAAGTGGCCGGTAAGGCCAGCGTGGCGCTCGGTTACCTCAGCGAGGTGGAACGAGGCCAGAAAGAGGCTAGCTCAGAGATTCTCGCGTCGGTAGCGGAGGCTCTGGACACCCCGATCTCTGTCATCATGCGTGAAGTCGGCGACCGTCTCGCCGTCATCGAGGGGCTCGACCCCATCCCCGACAGCATCCCCGACGACCTCGTCGCGGAGTTCGATTCCGGGCTCGTCGTTCGCTCGTAGCGGCCGCCCCCACAACCACAATGGTCCCCCGGTGCGCCGGGGGACCATTACCGTTAACGGCATGCGTTTGTCGGAGTTCTGGATCGCTGTCGGTGACGAGTTCGGAGCGTACGGGCGGGTGCTCACCCGAGACCTGGCGCTGCACGACATCGGTGGGCTGACCGCCGAGCAGGCGATCGCCGCCGGGGTGCCGCCGCGAACAATCTGGCTGGCCCTGGCCCGGGCGAGTGACGTGCCCGAGTCCCGCTGGTACGGGGTCGGTCAGCGCGAGCCCAAGAAGTAAGTCGCTGAATTCACCGCGACACGCCCATGCGCTATCGAACAATTGTTCGAACTTATGTAGTCTCCTCAACAGCAGCAGTCGAAAACGAGTTGTGCACTGTGCGCGTGGTATCCGGTGCAATGTCGGTGGCCGAGCGTAGATTCTGACTCAAGCGACGGGACACTTCCCGCGCTGCTAACCAGCCTTTGTCGGGAGGCTGGAGGCCTTGCTCCATCGGCCACCAGCGGATCGACAGCCTATGGGCAGCCACCACGACTCCAGAGGAGACAGCAGATGCCATCAGCAGCAGACCGCGAGAAAGCCCTTGAAACGGCCCTCGCCCAGATCGACCGTCAGTTCGGTAAGGGCGCGATCATGCGTCTCGGCAGCGATGACCGCGCGCCAGTCGCCGTCATCCCCACCGGCTCCATTGCCCTGGACGTCGCGCTCGGCATTGGCGGGCTGCCCCGCGGCCGCATCGTCGAGATCTACGGCCCGGAGTCGTCGGGTAAGACCACGCTCACCCTGCACGCCATCGCGAACGCGCAGCGCGACGGCGGCATCGCCGCGTTCATCGACGCCGAGCACGCGCTCGACCCGGAGTACGCCAAGAAGCTCGGCGTCGACATCGACGCCCTCCTCGTATCGCAGCCCGACACCGGAGAGCAGGCGCTCGAGATCGCCGACATGCTGGTGCGCAGCGGCTCGATCGACCTGATCGTCATCGACTCGGTGGCAGCCCTGGTGCCGCGCGCCGAGATCGAGGGCGAGATGGGCGACACCCACGTCGGCCTCCAGGCCCGCCTGATGTCCCAGGCGCTGCGCAAGCTCACCGGTGGCCTCAACCAGACGCAGACCACCATGATCTTCATTAACCAGCTGCGCGAGAAGATCGGTGTGTTCTTCGGCAGCCCCGAGACCACGGCCGGCGGTAAGGCGCTCAAGTTCTACGCCTCGGTGCGTCTCGACATCCGCCGCATCGAAACCCTGAAAGACGGCGGAGACGCCGTCGGAAACCGCACCAGGGTCAAGGTGGTCAAGAACAAGATGGCACCGCCGTTCAAGCAGGCCGAGTTCGACATCCTCTACGGTGTCGGCATCTCCCGGGAGGGCAGCCTGATCGACTTCGGTGTCGAGCACAGCATCGTGCGCAAGTCCGGTGCCTGGTACACCTACGAGGGCGACCAGCTCGGACAGGGTAAAGAGAACTCCCGCAACTTCCTACTCCAGAACCCCGCCATCGCCGCGGAGATCGAGCGCAAGATCCTGAACAAGCTGGGAGTCGGCGCGGAGGGCAAGGCCGCCGCGGCCGCCGAAGCCAGCGCGGCCGCTGCGGCTGCAGCCGCCGACGGGACGGCCGGCACTGACAAGGTGCAGCCGATCGCGCCGAAGGTCGCCGCCCGCAAGGGAGCGTAACCGTGGCCGACGACGGCCTGGCTCCGGTGACCTGGCTTCGGCCAGCCGGCGCCCGGCCGTCCTCGCCCGATCCCGACGGGGTCGGGCAGGCGGACGCTGATGCCGAGCCCGCCCGGGGGCTGGACGCGCCGATCCCGTTCCCGCGTGCCCACGCGGATGACGTGGCGGGCACCGCTGGACCCGGCGCCGGCGACGCTGGCTGGAATGCTCCCGGCGCGGCCAACTCTGCCTGGAACCACACTGACGGCGACGACGGCGACCTCGACGACATCCCGGCCCTCGACCAGACGCAGATCGAGAGGATCAGCCTCGGGGCGCTGACCCGCCGCGGGGTCTCCTCGCGCGAGATGCACCGGGTACTGGTCAGACGCGGAGTGGAGCCCGACGCGGCGGATGTCGAGATCGAACGGCTCGAACGCGTCGGCCTGCTCGATGACACGGCGCTGGCCGAGACCTTGGTGCGCACCCTGCGTGACCGCAAAGGACTCGGCAAGTCGGCGCTCAAGGCAGAGCTCGGCCGCCGGCTGCTCGACTCCGCCGCAATCGAAGCGGCTCTCGACGAGACCGACGCCGACGACGAGGCTGCGCGAGCGCTCGAAGTGGCGATCAAGCGCGCCCCGCAGCTGCGCTCGCTCGAGCGGGAGGTGGCGGTGCGTCGGCTGACCGCGTTCCTCATGCGCAAGGGCTACTCGGGCGGGGTCGTGCGCACCGCGGTCGACACCGCGCTCGGCGGGTATCGGCCCCGCGGCAACCCCAGCTCCGTGCGCTTCGAGTAGCGCAACGCAGCCCCGCCGCATCCAGCCCCATCCCACCGCGCCGTAAACTGTCTGCACTATGACCGAGACCCAGACGCCGCCGCGCACCTACGAAGTTCGCACGTTCGGCTGCCAGATGAACGTGCACGACTCCGAGCGGCTGAGCGGATCGCTGGAAGCAGCCGGCTACGTGCGGGCGCAGGATGGCGACGCCGACGTGGTCGTGATCAACACTTGCGCCGTGCGCGAGAACGCCGACAACAAGCTGTACGGCAACCTCGGTCACCTGGCCAGCGTCAAGAAGAAGCACGACGGCATGCAGATCGCGGTCGGCGGATGTCTCGCGCAGAAGGACAAGTCCGTCATCCTCGAGAAGGCGCCGTGGGTCGATGTGGACTTTGGCACCCACAACATGGGCTCACTGCCGGCCCTGCTGGAGCGCGCCCGACACAACGACGAGGCCCAGCTCGAGATCCTCGAAGCGCTCGACGTGTTCCCCTCCACCCTGCCCACTCGGCGGGAATCCAGCTACAGCGGCTGGGTGTCGGTGTCGGTCGGCTGCAACAACACCTGCACCTTCTGCATCGTGCCCTCGCTCCGCGGCAAGGAACGCGACCGCCGCCCGGGCGACGTGCTCGCCGAGATCCAGGCGCTCGTCGACGACGGGGCGATCGAGGTCACCCTGCTCGGCCAGAACGTCAACTCCTACGGGGTCGAGTTCGGTGACCGGCAGGCATTCAGCAAACTGCTGCGCGCCGCGGGCAAGATCGAGGGGCTGGAGCGCATCCGGTTCACCAGCCCGCACCCGGCGGCGTTCACTGACGACGTGATCGACGCCATGGCCGAGACCCCCGCGGTGATGCCGCAGCTGCACATGCCGCTGCAGTCCGGTTCCGACCGCATCCTCCGATCGATGCGCCGCAGCTACCGGTCGGCGAAGTTCCTCGGCATCCTCGACCGCGTGCGTCAGCAGATGCCGCACGCGGCAATCAGCACCGACATCATCGTCGGCTTCCCCGGTGAGACCGAAGAGGACTTCCAGGAGACCCTGCGCGTGGTGGAAGAGGCACGCTTCGCCTCCGCGTTCACCTTCCAGTACTCCATCCGCCCCGGCACACCGGCCGCCACCATGCCCGACCAGGTGCCGAAGGAAGTCGTGCAGGAGCGCTACGAGCGCCTTGCGGCGCTGCAGGACCGGATCAGCTGGGAAGAGAACAAGAAGGTCATCGGCCAGCGAGTGAACGTGCTGGTCGCCACCGGCGAGGGAAAGAAGGATGCCGAGCGACATCGGCTTTCCGGACGCGCCGAAGATAGCCGGCTCGTGCACTTCGACATCCCCGCGGGCAGCCAGACGCCCCGCCCCGGAGACGTGGTGACCGTCCAGGTGACCGAGGCCGCACCGTTCCACCTGATCGCCGACTCGACCGATGGCGCCCCGCTCACGGTGCGTCGCACCCGCTCCGGCGACGCTTGGGATCGCGCGCAGGCCGAGTCCTGCGCGGTGCCGACGACCACGGAGCCCGGCGCCAAGAAGGGCGCTGTCTCGCTCGGACTCCCGACGCTCCGTGTCGCGACACTGCCGATCTACGATGTCTCCGACGGACAGCGCTAACCCCGCCCCGTTCATCGCCGTGGTCGGGGCCACCGGCACCGGCAAGTCCGAGCTGTCCCTCGATCTTGCCGAACGTCTGGTTGGCCGCGGCCTCCGCGCGGAGATCGTGAACGCCGACGCCATGCAGCTGTACCGGGGCATGGATATCGGCACGGCCAAGCTTCCGGATGTCGCGCGCCGCGGCATCCGGCACCACATGCTTGACGTGCTGGACGTCACCGACGAGGCCACCGTCGCCCGCTACCAGCCGGAGGCGCGCGCCGCGGTCGACGCCATCGCGGCGACCGGCGCCGTGCCGATCCTCGTCGGCGGCAGCGGCCTGTACGTCTCGAGCGTGCTGTTCGACTTCAAGTTCCCGGGAACGGACCCGGTGATCCGGGAGCGGCTGGAGGCGGAGCTTGCCGCTCAGGGGCCGGGCGAGCTGTTCCGGCGCCTGCACGCCGTCGACCCGATTTCCTCTGCGTCGATCGGCCCGACCAATGGTCGCCGCATCGTCCGGGCCCTCGAGGTAATCGAGCTCACCGGCAAGCCGTTCAGCGCCGGACTTCCCGAGCAGCCGCGGTACTGGCGGCCGGTGACCATCCTGGGCCTGTCAGCCCCGCGCGACGAGCTGGTGCCGCGGCTCGACGCCCGGGTGCACGGGATGTGGGCGGACGGCCTGGTCGCCGAAGTCCAGGGACTGCTGCCGCGCGGCATCGAGCGGGGCGTGACCGCGAGCCGCGCCATCGGCTACGCGCAGGCGATCGCGCAGATCCGCGGTGACCTGGCCGAGGCAGACGCCATCGAGCAGACCGCGGCACTCACCCGCCGTTACGCCCGCCGGCAGGTCAGCTGGTTCAAGCGCTACCCGCACACCCACTGGCTGGCATACGACGATCCCGCCCGTGTCGAGCTGGCGCTCATGACCGCCAACTACGATTGAGCGTGTGAGCACTCTGCACTTCACCAAGGGCCACGGCACGGGCAACGACTTCGTGCTGTTCGCCGACCCTGACGGCCAGCTCGACCTGACCCCCGACCAGATAGCGGCCATCGCCGACCGGCACTTCGGCGTCGGCGGAGACGGCGTGATCCGCGCGGTGAAGTCCCGCAACCTCGCCGACGGCGCCCGCGCCCTCGCCGAGGACGACGGCGCCGAATGGTTCATGGACTACTACAACGCAGACGGCAGCATTGCCGAGATGTGTGGCAACGGCATCCGTGTATTCGCGCGCTTCCTATTCGACAGCGGACTGGCCGAACTCGCCGACGGCGACACAATGGCGATCGGAACCCGGGCGGGCGTGCGCGATCTGCAACGCAACCGCACCGGCTTCCAGGTCGACCTCGGCCGTTGGGCGCTCGATGGCGGCGAACCTCTGGTGCGGGCGAAGAACCTGCCGGTGGCCCGGCCCGGCCTCGGCATCAGCGTGGGCAACCCGCACGTGGTGGTCGCGCTCGCGAGCGACGACGAACTGGAGAGCGCCGACCTCACCTACATCCCCGTGCTCGACCCGGCAGCGCCGAACGGCGCGAACGTCGAGTTCGTGGTGCCGCGCGATCCGCTGGTGAAAGACGGCGTCGGACAGATCCGGATGCGCGTTCACGAGCGCGGCGTGGGGGAGACCCTTAGCTGCGGCACCGGAGCGGCCGCTGCCGCCCTCGCCACCCGGTACTGGGCCGGTGCCGGCGCACCGAACCAGTGGCGGGTCGACGTGCCCGGCGGCACCGTGGGCGTGCGGATGTTCCCCACCGAGGACGGCGAGCACGTCTCACTGAGCGGACCGGCCGAGCTGGTCTACGCGGGCACGCTGACGGTCTAGCTAACGCTTCCGGGCCCGTAGCACGCGGAAGCCCTTGTTCGTCGCCGCCTTGGTGAAGTTGTAGTCATCGGGGAACGTCGACTGCAGCCAGCGGTGCAACGAGTCGGACCCCAGGTTCTTCGCCACCACCATCCAGGCTTCGGCGTCGTGCTCCAGCCGGGGCAGCCAGTGCTGCAGCATGTTGTGCAGCTCGTCCTTGCCGACCCGGATCGGCGGGTTCGACCAGATCGTCATGAACCGGATGTCGTCGGGAACATTTTCCGGGCGGACCGCGTTGACATTGGTGGCGCCGACGGCGCGGGCGTTCCGCCGCACGAGGTCGAGCGCCCGCTCATTCACGTCCACGGCCCACACGGTGGCACGCGGTGACATCAGGGCCAGGGTGAGCGAGATCGGGCCCCACCCGGCACCGAGGTCGAGCAGATTTCCGCCGGGAGGGGGCGCGGGCGTGTTGGCCAGCAACACCTGCGTTCCGACGTCGATGCGGTCGGGGCTGAAGATGCCGCTGGCGGTCGTCAGCTCATAGGTTTCCCCCGCGAGGCGGGCGTGAAAATGACGCAGATTGGCCTCGCTCGCGGGCATCTGGGAGAAGTAATGCTCGGTGGCCATGCAGAGAAACTTACCGAAAACCAAGGAACTAGGGTTAAGCCGATGACTGATGATGTAACCCCCGACGACGGCCACAGCGCCGTCGACCGTGTCCTCGCCGCTGAGGGCACTCGCGCCGCCGGCTACACCCGGTTCGGATCGGGCCGCGCCACCGCATTGCAGGCCAACGACGACTACGTCGGATCGGCCGACGGCGACCAGTTCGACCGCGATGACCGCGCCGCCCTCCGTCGCGTGCAGGGTCTGTCCACCGAACTCGAAGACGTCACCGAGGTCGAGTACCGGCAGCTGCGGCTGGAGAATGTCGTGCTGATCGGCGTGTACTCCAGCGGCACGCTCGACGACGCCGAGAACTCGCTGCGCGAGCTGTCGGCCCTGGCGGAAACCGCGGGCGCCGTGGTGCTCGACGGGTTGCTGCAGCGTCGGCCGCATCCAGACCCCAGCACCTACCTTGGCAAGGGCAAGGCGCAGGAACTGGCCGGCATTGTGCGCGCGGTGGGCGCCGACACCGTCGTCGCCGACACCGAACTGGCGCCGAGCCAGCGCCGTGCGCTGGAAGACGTCGTCAAGGTGAAGGTGATCGACCGCACCGCGGTGATCCTCGACATCTTCAGCCAGCACGCGAAGAGCCGCGAGGGCAAGGCCCAGGTGGAACTGGCGCAACTCGAATACCTGCTTCCCCGACTGCGTGGCTGGGGTGAGTCCATGAGCCGTCAGGCCGGTGGACAGGTTGGTGGCGCTGGCGCCGGAATGGGAAGCCGTGGCCCCGGTGAGACCAAGATCGAGCTGGACCGCCGACGGATTCACACCCGGATGGCGCGACTGCGCAAGCAGATCAAGGGCTTTGCGCCCGCCCGCGACGCCAAGCGCGCCAACCGTGGCCGCTTCGAGGTGCCGAGCGTCGCCATCGCCGGCTACACCAACGCCGGCAAGTCCAGCCTGCTGAACCGGATCACCCAGGCCGGGGTGCTGGTGGAGAACGCCCTGTTCGCCACGCTCGATGCGACCGTCCGACGTAGCCGCACTCCAGACGGCCGGCTGTACACCCTCGCCGACACCGTCGGTTTCGTGCGCAACCTGCCGCACCAGCTGGTGGAGGCGTTCCGCTCCACGCTCGAAGAGGTCAAGCAATCCGACGTCATCGTGCACGTCGTCGACAGCTCACACCCGGATCCGGGCAGCCAGATCGCCACCGTGCGCGATGTCATCGGCGAGATCGACGCCCGCGACATCCCGGAGATCGTGGTCTTCAACAAGTCCGACCTGGTTGACGACGACCAGCGCCTGCTGTTGCGCGGGCTGCAGCCCGACGCGATCTTCGTCTCCGCGCGAACCGGTGAGGGCATCGAGGAGCTCCAGCAGCGGATCGCCGACCTGCTGCCCGCGCCAGAGGTCGAGGTGACCCTGTTAGTGCCCTACGACCGCGGCGACGTCATCTCGCGCCTCCATGTGCAGGGCAGGGTACTGAAGACGGAATATCTCGAGAAGGGCACCCGGGTGCGGGCGCTGGTGCACCCGGCCGGTGTGGACGCGCTGAACGACTTCGTCGAACACCGCGGCTAACCGCGGTCAGACCGACCGGAGCACCGCCACGACCTTGCCCAGCACCTCGGCGTAGTCGCCGAGGATCGGTTCGAAGTTCGAGTTGCGCGGCAACAGCCAGGTGTGACCGTCGCGCTGCCGGAACACCTTGACGGTGGCCTCGGAATCGAGCATCGCCGCCACAATGTCGCCGTTCTCGGCGGTCTTCTGCTGGCGTACCACGACCCAGTCGCCGTCGCAGATCGCGGCGTCGATCATCGAGTCGCCGACGACCTTCAGAATGAACAGGTCGCCCTTGCCGACCAGCTGGCGGGGGAGCGGGAACACCTCTTCGATCTGCTGCTCCGCCGTGATCGGGACGCCGGCCGCGATTCGGCCGACCATCGGAACCATCGCGGCGTCACCGATGGTCGCGGGAAACTCGGTCGCCGGCTCCTCGGACCCTGGCATCTCGATCAACACTTCGAGGGCGCGCGGGCGGTTGGCGTCACGGCGCAGATAGCCGCTCAACTCCAGCTGGTTCAGCTGATGCGTGACGCTGGACAGCGAGGCGAGCCCGACGGCGTCGCCGATCTCGCGCATGCTCGGCGGATAGCCGTGCTGCGCCACCGACCGCTGAATGAACTCCAGCACAGCGAGCTGCTTCTCGCTGAGACTCTTCCGGCGGCGCGTGCGGCGCTCCGGCTGCTTGCTGTCGTCCATCCGTGCCCCTTTCGACCGCCCACTCGAGTGCTCCCGCTTCGAATGTCGGTGGTGCCTGATTGCCTGTGTTCAGACAATCGAAACTGTATCCAGCATTACGGCCCTAGGCAAACATCTGTTCTAGTGTGTCGGCCGTTATCCGCGGGATGCAGAGATGAATTGTTCACAGAAAACGTTTGACAGTTCGAACATTCGAAACTATGTTCGGAACACAGCTTCGCATCCGGCGCTCCCGGCCGAGCGGCGGATGCGAGCTGCCAAGCACAGCACTACGGCACCACCGAGAACACAGCACCCACAGCACCACGGAGAAGGAGTAGTAATGAGCACCTCACAGACGAGCACCGTCCTGATCGGCACCGCACCCCGCCCCGCCTCGGTAGTTCGCTCCCGCCTGAGACTCACCCGCCGTGGCCGGGTCGTGTTCACCGCGCTGGCCTCCCTGCCCCTCGTGATCGGTGCCGTTGCCGTTTCACTGAACGGGGGAGGAGCCGTGGCGACATCGGATGCCGCAGTCTCCTCATTCGAGTACGTGACTGTCGGCGCCGGTGAGTCGCTCTGGGGTCTCGCCGAGTCGATTGCGCCGAGCGCCGACCCGCGCGACGTGATCACCGACATCCTCTCGCTCAACCAGGTGAGCGTCGCCGACGTGCACCCGGGCGTGCAGCTCGCCCTGCCCGAGGCATACGCGAGCGCTTCGTCGTCCCGCTGACCCGACTGGGCGAAGACCCCGTCGGGCGGGTTCTAAAATGGCTCAGTGACTTCTCTCGCTGACCTGCCCATCCGCGACGACCTGCGCGGACTGACCCCGTACGGTGCACCCCAGAAGAAAGTGCCCATCGCGCTCAACGTCAACGAGAACACGCATCCGATCCCCGAGGATGTCGCGCAGGACATCGTCGAGCGGATCGCGCAGGCGATCCTCACCATCAACCGCTACCCCGACCGCGAGTTCACGGAACTGCGGGATAGCCTCGCCGACTACCTCGGCCACGGGCTGACGCGCGACAACATCTGGGCCGCGAACGGCTCAAACGAGGTGCTGCAGCAGATCCTCCAGGCCTTCGGCGGCCCGGGGCGCAGCGTGCTCGGCTTCCCGCCCACGTACTCGATGCACTCCATCCTCGCCGCCGGCACCGGAACCCGGTGGCTCGTCGGCGAGCGAGATGCCGAGTACGAGATCTCCCCGGCGACCGCGGTGCGCGCCATCACCGAGCAGCGGCCGGACATCGTCTTCTTCTGCTCACCCAACAACCCGACGGGTACCCCGGTGCCGCTCGAGACCATCGCGGCCGCCTATGACGCCACCGACGGCATCGTCGTGGTCGATGAGGCCTACGCCGAGTTCGCGCCCACCGGCGAGCCGACGGCGCTCAGCCTGCTGCCCGGCCGGCCGCGGCTGATCGTCTCGCGCACCATGAGCAAGGCTTTCGCCTTCGCCGGCGCCCGCCTCGGCTACCTCGCTGCCGACCCGGCGATCGCCGACGCGCTGCGGCTGGTGCGCCTGCCGTACCACCTGTCCGCCTTGACCCAGGCCGCCGCCATTGCCGCCCTCGCGCACGCCGACAAGATGCTCGCCATGGTCGACGACATCAAGGCGCAACGCGACCGCATCGGGCGCGAGCTGGCCGCCCTCGGCTACCACTCGTACACCAGCTGGTCGAACTTCGTCCTGTTCGGGGGAGTCGACGACCCGAACGCGGTGTTCGAGACGCTGCTGGCCGAAGGCATCCTGATCCGCGATCTCGCGATCAAGGGTCACCTGCGGGTCAGCGCCGGCACCGAGGCTGAGACGACGGCGTTCCTCGCCGCGATGGCTAGGATCAAGGCATGAGCCCTGCGTCCCGTGTTGCCCGGATCGATCGTGCGACCAGTGAGTCGAACATCGAACTCGAACTGAACCTTGATGGCACCGGCAAGTCCGAGATCAGCACCTCCGTGCCGTTCTTCGACCACATGCTCACCGCGTTCTCGAAGCACTCGCTGATCGACCTGACCGTGCGGGCGCACGGCGACGTAGAGATCGACGTGCACCACACCGTGGAAGACACCGGCATCGTGCTCGGTCAGGCCATCCGGCAGGCGCTCGGTGACAAGGCCGGAATCGCCCGCTACGGCGACGCTCACGTGCCGCTGGATGAAGCGCTGGCGCGCGCCGTGGTCGATGTGTCGGGACGCCCGTACCTGGTGCACAGCGGCGAGCCTGCCGGATTCGAGCACCACCTGATCGGTGGCCACTTCACCGGGTCGATGGTGCGTCACGTGTTCGAGGCGATCACCTTCCACGCCGCGCTCACGGTGCACCTGACGGTGCTCGCCGGACGCGACCCGCACCACATCGCCGAAGCGCAGTTCAAGGCATTCGCCCGCGCCATGCGGCAGGCCGTCCAACTCGATGACCGCGTGAGCGGCATCCCCTCAACCAAGGGTGCTCTGTAGATCGTGACCACGCCTACCGTCGTCGTTCTCGACTACGGCTCCGGAAATATTCACTCAGCGGCGAAAGCCGTGGAGCGTGCTGGCGCCCGCGTCGAACTGACAGCTGACCGCTCGAAGGTCGCCGAGGCCGACGGACTGCTCGTCCCCGGCGTCGGAGCTTTCGCCGCGGTGATGCAGCAACTGCGGGCCGTGCGCGGTGACGAGATGATCGACCGCCGCCTCGCCGGTGGCCGGCCGGTGCTCGGCATCTGCGTCGGCATGCAGGTGCTGTTCGAGCGTGGCATCGAACGGGGCATCGATACCGAGGGAATCGGCGAATGGCCCGGAACCGTCACCGAACTCGAAGCAGATGTTCTGCCGCACATGGGCTGGAACACCGTCGAGGCACCCGAAGACTCCGCGTTGTTCGCCGGGGTCCGCGACGAGCGCTTCTACTTCGTGCACTCCAACGCTGCGCAGCAGTGGTCGCTTGACGTGCAGCCGCCGCTGCCGGCGCCGCGGCTCACCTGGGCGACCCACGGCACCCGCTTCCTCGCGGCCGTCGAGAACGGCCCGCTGTGGGCAACCCAGTTCCATCCTGAGAAGTCGGGCGAACCCGGCATCCAGCTGCTCCGCAACTGGCTGGACAGCCTGTAGCGCACGCCCGGTTCTGTAGGAGTACGATCTTGTGTTTGTGCTTCCTGGCACGACACCCCAACCAAGGACATCATGAGCGAGTTCAACACCACTCCGGCCCTGACCCTGTTGCCGGCCGTCGACGTGGCAGATGGCAAGGCTGTTCGCCTCACGCAGGGCGCGGCGGACAGCGAAACGAATTACGGCGACCCGGTGGATGCCGCGGAGGCCTGGGTCAGCCAGGGTGCCGAATGGATCCACCTCGTCGACCTCGACGCCGCCTTCGGGCGCGGCAACAACCGCAGCGTCATCAAGCGGGTGATCAAGAACATTCCGCGTTCGGTCAACATCGAGCTGTCCGGCGGAATCCGTGACGACGCCAGCCTCGAGGCAGCACTCGCCACCGGCGCCAAGCGCATCAACCTCGGCACCGCCGCACTGGAGAACCCGGAGTGGGCCGCCCACGTGATCTCCGAATACGGCGAGGCGATCGCCGTCGGCCTCGACGTGCGCGGCACCACCCTGGCCGCACGCGGCTGGACTGAAGAGGGTGGCGACATCTGGACGGTGATGGAGCGGCTCGAAGCAGCAGGCTGCAGCCGTTACGTCGTCACCGACGTGACCAAGGACGGCACCCTCAAGGGGCCGAACATGCAGCTGCTGCTCGACGTGCTGGAGCGCACCGACAAGCCGGTGATCGCGTCGGGCGGCGTCTCGAGCCTCGATGATATCGCCGCGCTACGCGAGCTGGTGCCGCACGGGCTCGAGGGCGCCATCGTGGGCAAGGCGCTGTACGCACGGGCCTTCACCCTGGCCGAAGCGCTCGACGTCGCCGGCAACTGAGCTCGATGGCACTTGCCGACTCGGCTGGCGTCCCTTGGGAGGGGCGCCACTTCGAGTCGAACACTCACTCCACCGATGATGGGTCCGCGCCCCAGCCGCTGATCGATGCGATCGCGAGTTTCCACGCCGGCCAGGCCACCGAGGCTGCCGTCGTCGACGCGTTGCGCGAATCGCGCCTGCTCATCCCGCTGGTCGCCCACCTCGGCGAGGAGGGCACCAGCGAGAGCGGTCACAAAATCGATAAGAGCCAGGAACTGTCGATCGTCACGGTTGCCGGACCCGATGGGCGCAACGTGTTGCCGGTGTTCTCCTCCGTCGCCGCCATGCAGCGCTGGAACAGGCAGGCGCGGCCGGTGCCGGCCGACGGCATCCGCGTCGCCCTCGCCGCCGCCAGCGAGAACACCGACCTCGTCGTGCTCGACCCGCTCTCCGACACCGAGTTCGTGGTGCGGCGCCCCGCGCTGTGGGCGATCGCGCAGGGCAAGCCCTGGCTGCCGAGCTACCGCGACGCTGAGGTGGCAGACGCGTTCACCGGCAGCGTCGCAAGCGAGCCGAGCGTGGTCGAGGTGCGACTGGCGCCCGGCGACCCCAACGCGCGGCTGACCGGGGCTGAAGTGCTGGTGTGTCTCACCCTGATCGACGGCCTCAGCCAGGGTTCGCTGACCGACCTGCTGCAGCGGCTGCAGGCCGACTGGGCCACCAGCACCGTGATCGCCGAACGCGTCGACTCCATGACGGTGCGGTTGTTCGCCTCGCGCTAACACCTGACTTCGCGCACCCGGCGGCGTTAGCTGCCCGCACTGGTCTGACTTGATTGACGCCTCCCAGCGCTGGGAGGACAATCGAGGGTGCATGCAACGCGGCTTGCAGAATTCAGGTGTTGTGGTGAACGTCGACAGCGTCGGTCCTGGGTCAGGCAGCATCCGTCCGTCCCTGCAATACAGTCCCGTGTTAGATGACGTGGCCGGGCGCGCGAAACGCTGGCTCGACAACATCGAAGACAGGCCTATCCCGGCGCTCGCCACGATCGACGAAGCCAAAACGGCGCTCGGGCACATCCTCCGCGACACCGGCGCCGAGCCGGCGGCCGTGATCGAGCGGCTCGCGTCTGCGGTTGAACCCGGGCTGATCACGATGCAGTCACCCCGGTTCTTCGGCTGGGTCATCGGCGGTACCCAGCCGGTAGCTCTCGCCGCGGACTGGCTGGTGAGCACCTGGGACCAGAACGCCTGCATGCGCGCCGTCACCCCGGGCGTGATTGCCGCCGAGGAGATCGCCGGCGAGTGGGTGCTCGATCTGCTCGGCCTGCCCGCCACCGCGGCGGTCAGCTTCGTCACCGGGGCAACCATGGCGAACTTCGTCGGCCTCGCGGCCGGCCGGCAGTACGTGCTCGCCGACCAGGGCTGGGACGTCAACCGCGACGGCCTGACCGGCGCACCGCGCATCCACTTCATCGCGGGCGAAGAACGGCACAGCTCAATCGACCTTGCCGGCCGCTACCTCGGGCTCGGGGAGGCCACGCTGGTCAAATCCGATGCCCAGGGCCGGATTCGGGTGGACCTGCTCGCCGACACCTTCGCCGACATGCCTGGCCCGAAGATCCTCTGCTTGCAGGCAGGCAACGTGCATTCCGGGTCGTTCGACGACCTCTGGGCGGCAGTCGAGGTGGGGCACGCCGCCAGCGCGTGGGTGCATGTCGACGGGGCATTCGGCCTCTGGGCTGCGGCATCCCCGCGGTACAAGTCGCTGATGGAGGGCCACGTGCGCGCGGACTCCTGGGCGACAGACGCCCACAAGACCTTGAACGTGCCGTACGACTGCGGCATCGCCATCGTCGCGCATCCCGAGGCGCTGACCGGGGCGTTCGGTTCGCAGGCTGCCTACCTGCCCTCCGACGCCACCGGTGACACGTTCGACAAGGTCCCCGAAATGTCCCGCCGCGCGCGGGGCGTACCGGTCTGGGCCACGCTGAACGCCCTCGGCCGGCACGGCGTTGCCAGCCTTGTCGAGGGGCTCGCGGATGCCGCGGCCGCACTCGCCGCGGGTCTTCGAACCCTGCCAGGGGCGAAGGTCGTCAACGACGTGGTCTTCACCCAGGTCTGCCTGGCGATGGCGGACGATGCCACGACCCTCGCCGTCGGTCAGCGACTGAACGCCGAGGGCGTGGCATTCGCGTCGCCGTCCCAATGGCGCGGGCGCGCGGTGCTGCGGTTCTCCGTCAGCAACTGGGCGACGGATGCCACGGACGTGGAACGCACCGTGGAGGCGGTCCGCCGCGCGATAACCAGTTGGGGCTAGTTCACCGGCCCGGTGAACTTCTCGCCCGGGCCCTTGCCCGGCTCATCCGGGAACGGCGACGCCTCACGGAACGCGAGCTGCACCGTGCGCAGCCCGTCGCGCAAGGCCAGTGCGTGGTGGTCACCCAGGAACGGCGCGGATGCGGTGACCAGGCCGGCCAGGGCGGTGATCAGCTTGCGGGCCTCATCGAGGTCCATGCCGGCGTCGCCCTCTTCGGCCAGACCGCACTTCACCGCTGCGGCGCTGAGCAGGTGGATGCTGACGGTGTTGATGACCTCGACCGCGGGTACTTCACCGATGTCGCGGATCTCGTCAAGCTCGCTCATTTGTATTTCCTCTGCTATTCTTATGCGGGCTCCGGGGCTTTTCCCCGGTACGAAAGTGGAGATTCTCCCACCCGCGCTTGACCGCTGAATAAGGTTACCGGGTAGTTACACCCCGCCCGTGCGATCCATCCGGATCTTGCGGGTAGCCAGGGTGTGAGCGCGCAAGCGTGTGTATTTCCTCCTTTCGTCACCCAGTCGGCATCCGCTGACGGGGCGAACTAGCTTCGTAGAACGAGGAGATACGTATTAGCGATCCCAGAACTAACGACCGAATCCGGGTACCCGAAGTCCGACTTGTCGGACCGGGCGGAGAGCAGGTCGGCGTCGTCAAGATCGAGGTCGCCCTGCGGCTCGCGCAGGAAGCCGACCTGGATTTGGTGGAGGTTGCTCCCAATTCCAAGCCGCCTGTGGCCAAGATCATGGACTACGGAAAGTTCAAGTACGAGGCTGCGCAGAAGGCCAAGGAGGCCCGGCGCAACCAGGCGAACACGATCCTCAAAGAGGTTCGTTTCCGCCTCAAGATTGACAAGCACGACTACGAGACCAAGCGCAAGCGCGCCGAAGGGTTCTTGAAGGCGGGGGACAAGGTCAAGGCCATGATCCTCTTCCGCGGTCGTGAGCAGTCACGCCCCGACCAGGGTGTGCGCCTGCTGCAGAAGTTTGCCGAGGATGTCGCGGAGTTCGGAACGGTTGAATCGAACCCCACCATCGACGGTCGAAACATGGTCATGGTCATTGGTCCGCTGAAGAACAAGGCGGATGCCAAGGCCGAGGCTAACGCGAAGCGTGCTAGCGAAAAAGCACACGACACTACAGCACACGACACTACAGAGCACGAGACAACAGAGGAAGAAAATGCCTAAGCAGAAGACGCACTCCGGTGCCAAGAAGCGCTTCAAGGTCACCGGTTCCGGCAAGATCATGAAGCAGCAGTCCGGTATGCGCCACAACCTGGAGGTCAAGTCGACCGACCGCAAGCGTCGTTTGAACCAGGACCAGGTCATTGCTCCGGCCGACGTCAAGTCGATCAAGAAGCTCCTCGGCAAGTAAGGGATTAAAGACAAATGGCAAGAGTAAAAAGGGCGGTCAATGCTGCCAAGAAGCGTCGCGTTATTCTCGAGCGGGCCGAGGGCTACCGCGGTCAGCGTTCGCGTCTGTACCGCAAGGCCAAGGAGCAGGTCACTCACTCGCTGGTTTACAGCTACCGTGACCGTCGCGCCAAGAAGGGCGAATTCCGTCGCCTCTGGATCCAGCGCATCAACGCCGCGTCGCGCGCGAACGGCCTGACCTACAACCGCCTCATCCAGGGTCTTGGCCTGGCTGGCGTCGAGGTCGACCGTCGCATCCTCGCCGACCTCGCGGTGAACAACCCCGAGACCTTCGCGGCTCTGGTTCAGACTGCGAAGAAGGCCCTGCCCGCCGACACCTCGGCACCCAAGGCAGACGCCGCCGCGTAAGCAGCACCTCTGGGCAGGCCCCGACCGACACCTGACACGGTGCCCGGTTCGGGGCCTTTCCTCTGCCCGGCCGTAAACTAGGGGCATGATCGATAACCCCCGCTCGCCCCGTATCCGTGCGGTCGCGAAGCTGGCCCAACGAAACGCCCGGTCTGAGACCGGGCTTTTTCTGTTGGAAGGACCCCAAGCCGTCGCGGAGGCGTTCGCCTACCGTCCCGAGTTAATCGTCGAGCTGTTCGCCACGCCCACCGCCGTGGAGCGCCATCCCGGCATTCGGGATGCCGCCGTTGTTGCCGGGATCGACCTCGACTTCGTCTCCGAGCAGGTGCTCGACTCGATGGCGGACACCGTCACCCCGCAGGGGTTCGTGGCGGTGGCCCGGCAGTTCCCGACATCCGTGAAAGACATCTTCCGGGCCGAGCCCGCGCTGCTCGCCATCCTGGAAGAGGTGCGCGACCCCGGTAACGCCGGCACGATCATCCGCGCCGCCGACGCGGCCGGCGCCGACGGCGTCATCCTCACCGGGCGAAGCGTCGACCTGTACAACCCCAAGGTGGTGCGGTCGACGACCGGGTCGCTGTTCCACATTCCGGTCGCGATCAGCCCGGATGTCGAGTCAGTGCTCGAGCGGGCGGCCGCGGCAGGTATCCAGGTGATCGCCGCGGACATCAAGGGCGACGACCTGCTCACCGCCCGCGAGGCCGGCGCACTTGCCGCGCCCACCGCGTGGCTGTTCGGCAACGAGGCACGAGGCCTCACGGACGAGCACTTCGCGCTCGCCGACAAGGCTATCCGGGTACCGATATACGGTCAGGCGGAGTCGATGAACCTCGCCACCGCGGCATCCGTCTGCCTGTACGAGTCCGCGTTCGCGCAGCGAACGAGCGTCAGCTAGGCCCCGCACGACCCCCTCTGTGTGACCACGTGTGACCGCACATTTCGTCACATGACGTCCCACGACGTCGCGTGACGCCGCCCATCGCGCTGCGTGATGTTCCTCCCTACAGTGCTTCCAACGCCCAACACCGGTGCGTGGAATCACTGAACGCGAGGAGCTCGCATGGCCAGGACACGCCTCATCATTCCGCTGATCGCTGCGGCGACCACGATGCTCGTCCTGTCCGGTTGCGCGGCGTCCGCGGGCAGTGCCACGGGGGAGCGGATCGACGGCGGCACCATCGTGTACGGCCACCAGCAGGAGCCGGCCTGCGTGTTCGGCGGGTGGATCGAACAGGCGTATCTCTCGTATCAGGTTCTCGACAGTCTGCTCTCGCTCGACGCGGACGGTGTCGCCGTCCCGTGGCTCGCTGAGCACTGGTCGGTCGCTGAGGACCAACTCACCTGGACCTTCACCCTGAAAGAGGGCGTCAGCTTCACCGACGGCACCCCGGTCGATGCCGAAGCCGTGGCCTACAACTTCGACTACTGGGTCGCCGGCGGAAACAGCACCGCAGCGGTGTGGCTCGAGGGGTACTACCAATCCGCGCAGGCGATCGATGCGCGCACGCTGACGGTCACGCTGGCCCAGCCCTACCCGCGGCTGGCCGAGACCCTTACCCAGGGGTACTTCGGCATCCAGTCTCAGCAGGCGCTGGAAACCCGCAGCGACGGGGAGAACTGCGAGGCACCGATCGGTTCCGGCGCGTTCACGGTCGACGAGTGGAACCGCGGCCAGAACATCGTCCTGGTCCGCAACGAGGGCTACACCTCGTGGCCGGAGAACGCGAAGCACGACGGTATCGCCAACGTCGAGCGAGTCGACTGGAAGTTCATCGACGACGCGACCACGAGGGTGGCGGCATTGCGATCCGGCGAGGTCGACGCCATCTACGACGTCCCGGCGATCGACTGGGCAGGCGCCAAGGCAGAAGGCTATGAGCTGCAGAAGCATGTGACCAAGGGCCGCCCGCAGCAGCTCACTTTCAACACCCAGCAGGGCCCGTTCACCGATGAGAAGGTGCGTCAGGCGTTCGCGTACAGCCTCGACCGCCGCAGCATCGTGGAGACCATCGGCCACTCAGTGATCCCGTACGAGGGCAACGGCGCAGTCAGCCAGTCCACCGCCGGTTACAGCGAGGCGGCAGCCGAACGCTATGACTATGACGCCAAGGCAGCAGACCGGTTGCTGGATGAAGCGGGCTGGACCGAACGGGATTCGGAAGGCTACCGGGTGAAGGACGGTGAAACCCTCACCGTGGTGCTGCCGTACGGCGCCGGCACAATCATTAACGCCGACGGAGCCGCGATCCTGCAGGGAGTCCAAGAGCAGGCGAAAGCCGTGGGCTTCGACGTGGAGCTCATCCCGGTGCCGCAGAGCGAACTCTTCGCAGGCGCTTACTCGGCACCCGATGAGAAGGACATCAGCGTCGGATACTGGACGGCGGTGACCTCAGGAATCCTGCAGATCAACTGGCGTCCCAGCACCGATAAGCAGCCGAACTATTGGAACGACGCGTTCTTCAACAGCGACGAGCTGGAGACGATCATCCTCGACGCCAACAAGCAGGTCGACGTGGACGCTCAGAACGCGCTCTACGAGCAGGCTCAGGAATACATCGCCGACCACGCCCTGTCGATCGGACTGTATGCCCGGCTCAGCACCCTCGCGGTCGATCAGAACCTGAAGGACCTCTGGCAGGAGAGCGCACAGGGAGGCCCGGTGTTCCATGACGCCTATCTCACCGAGTAAAGCGGATGCCGCAACCGGGGCGCCCGCCCCGGTTGCGGGCCTCCTGCTTCATCGGTCGGTCGGCTCGCGGGCGCGGCAGATCGCCGGGAAACTGGCGGGCGCGGTTCTCGTGCTGCTCGGGGCGGCCTCCGCCGCGTTTATCGCTCAGGTGTCGCTGCCCGGCGACCGGGCCACCACGATCCTGAACATTCGCAGCGGCCAGGCGGTAGCGCGCACTCCGGAGGAACTGGCCGGCATCACCGAGCAGTTCGGGCTCGACCGGGCCGTGATCGTGCAGTACGTCGACTACCTCACCGGGTTGCTGCGCGGCGACCTCGGCCTGTCTTACCAGCAGTACCGCCCGGTGTGGGACATCATCGCCGAGCAACTCGGCGCCACCCTCGCCCTCACCGCCGCGGCGATCGTCATCGCCTGGTTGCTGACGGTGGTCTGGGTGACGCTCACCGCGGGGCGCTCACCGCGGATCAAGGCATTCGGCGAGGTGACCGACACGGTGACCGCCGGACTGCCGCACTACTGGCTCGGCGTCATCCTGCTGCTGATCTTCGCGCAGCAGCTCGGCTGGTTCCCGGTGATCGGGGGAGCAGGGCTCGACGGTCTGCTGCTGCCGGCGGTGACCCTCGCCATCCCGCTGGCCGGCTTCATGGGGCAGGCCACCCGGGCCGAGTTCGAACGGTCGCTGGAGCAGCCGTTCGTCATCTCGGCACGGATGCGCGGCATGAGCGACGCGGCGGTGCGCGTGCGCCACGTGCTGCGGCACGCCGTGCTGCCGGCCGTGACCCTGAGCGGGTGGGCTCTCGGCGCCACGATCTCCGGCGCGGTGATCGTGGAAACCGTGTTCACCAGACCGGGTATCGGCGGTGTGCTGGTCACAGCGGTGAACTCGCAGGACCTGCCGGTCGTGACCGGCATTGTCGTGCTGGTCGCCGTGCTCTACGTCGTCGCGAACCTGATCGTCGATCTCGCCTACACCGTCATCGACCCGAGAGTGAAGATCGCATGACCGTGCTCGCTGGTTCGCGACCGGGAACCGTCATCCGGCGCCTCGCTGCCCGGCGAGGGCTCGCCCTGGCCGTTGCCACGCTCGGCTTCTTCGCCCTGGCCACGATCGCGCCGACGTTGCTCGCCACGCACGACCCGACCGCGATGGACTTCGCCGGAGCGCTGCAGGCGCCCTCGGCCGGTCACTGGTTCGGTACGGACGAATCCGGCCGCGACCTCTACAGCCGCATTGTGCACGGCACCAGGGAGTCACTGCTGATCGGCGCCGGGGCAGCGTCGGTGAGCGTGGCGCTCGCCATCGTGCTCGGGTCGATCGCCGCCCTGTCCGGTCGGTTGCTCGCCGGCACCACCGACCGGGTGATCGAGGTGCTCTTCGCCTTCCCCGCACTGCTGCTGGCGCTGCTGCTGGTCGCCGTGCTCGGCCCGTCACCGCTCACCCTGATCCTCGCAGTCGGCGTTGGATCCGCACCGGGATATGCCCGCATCGTGCGCGGGCAGATCCTCTCGGCAAAGACCTCCGGCTATGTCGAGGCTGCGGTTGCTCTCGGCCACTCACGCCGCCGAATCCTCGGTCGGCACATCCTGCCGAACGCGATCAGGCCGCTGGTCGCCATCTTCACCATGTCGATCGGGCAATCCATCGTCTGGGCATCGAGCCTGTCGTTCCTCGGACTGGGGGTCGCCCCACCGGCATCCGAATGGGGTGCGCTGCTGGACGCCGGCCGCACCTACGTCACCCACGCCGGCTGGCTGATCGTCGTGCCGGGCCTGGTCATCGCGGCGCTGGCGCTGGCAGCCACCACCCTCGGCAAGCACCTGCAGAACCACCTCGAGAAGGCGGAATCCTGATGAGCCCTGAACAGTTGACCCTGAACCCGCCGGTCATTACGGCAGACGAGCTGACCGGCCCACCACGGCTGCGGGTGCGCGGGCTGTCCGTGGCGTTCATCCGCAACGGGCACCACCGCACGGTCGTGGAAGACGTGTCCTTCGACCTGCCGGCCGGGCAGTGCGTGGCCATCGTCGGCGAATCCGGATCGGGCAAGAGCGTCACCGCTCGCACCCTGGTCGGGTTGACCGGTCGCAACTCCGTGGTTGCCGCCGACGAGCTGCTGCTCGACGGGCAGGACATCAGCCGGTTGACGGCGCGCGCCTGGCGCTCCATCCGGGGCCGCCGGGTGGGCTTCATCCTGCAGGACGCGCTGGTGTCGCTTGACCCGCTGCGGCCGGTCGGGCACGAGATCAGCGAGGCACTCGCGCTGCACCGGTGGGGCACCCGTGCGAGCCGCAAACAGCGGGTGCTCGAGCTGCTCGACGTCGTCGGCGTACCCGACGCGGCACGTCGGGCCCGGCAGCGGCCCGGTGAACTGTCCGGCGGGCTCCGGCAGCGTGCCCTGATCGCGTCCGCGATCGCGCTCGACCCCGACATCGTGATCGCGGACGAGCCCACCACCGCGCTCGACGTGTCCGTGCAGGCGCAGGTGCTCACTCAGCTCGAGCAGATGAAGCAGCGCGGTGTCTCGCTCATCCTGATCAGCCACGACCTGTCGGTGGTCGCCCACCTCGCCGACCACATCCTGGTGATGAAGGCCGGACGGGTGCTCGAACAGGGCCCTGCCCGCACCGTGCTCAGTGAGCCTTCCCACGAGTACACCAGGCGGCTGATTGCCGCCGTGCCCGGGCAGCACACCCGAGGCCACCGACTCGCGCCCGAGACATCCGCCGTGCCGCACGATCACCACACGTCCTCGCTTACCGTGCTCGCCACCGATGGACCGGTGCTCGAGGCGAGCGGCCTGGTGAAACGCTTCCCCTCGCCGGGCGGAACCCCGCAGCTCGCCGTCGACCAGGTGTCGTTCCAACTGTTCCGCGGGCAGACCCTGGGCATCGTCGGCGAGTCGGGCTCCGGCAAGAGCACAACGGCCCGGCTCGCCCTTGCGCTGGAGAGGGCGGATGCCGGGACCGTCACCTTGCTCGGCCAGCCCTGGTCAGTGATCCCGGAGACCGCGCGGCGCGCCCTGCGTCGGCGGATCGCCGTGGTCTACCAGGACCCGCTCAGCTCCTTCGACCCGCGGTGGACCACCGAACGGATCCTGCTCGACGCCCTCACTGGCACCGAGTACCGCACCGCCGCCGAGCGGAGCACGCGGGTGCGTGAACTGCTCGATGCGGTGGGCCTCGATGAGGACCTGCTGGACCGCTTCCCGCTCCGGATGTCGGGCGGGCAGCGTCAACGGATCGCGATCGCCCGGGCGCTCGCCGCATCGCCCGAGGTGATCGTGCTGGATGAGGCGGTGTCGGCGCTCGACGTTTCGGTGCAGGCTCAGGTGCTCGACCTGCTCGTCGCCCTGCAGCAACGCCTCGGCGTCAGCTACCTGTTCATCTCCCACGACCTCGGGGTGATCAGCCACATGAGCGACCAGGTCCTCGTGATGAAGGACGGCGTCATCGTCGAGCGAGGCACTCCCACGGAAATCTTCACCCGTCCGCAGCATCCGTACACCCGTCAGCTGGTCAGCGCCCTGCCGACCCTCGACGACCGAGATTCGACAATCCGCACTTGGAGATCATGATGACCGCACCATCCACCCGTCCGCCGCTGCACTTCAACGCGTTCGTGATGAACACCACGTCACACATCCACCACGGCCAGTGGCGCCGGAGCGATGCTGGCCAGACCGAGTTCAACGACGTGAACACGTGGATCGAGCTCGCGAAACTGCTGGAGGCGGCGAAGTTCGACGCCATGTTCTTCGCCGACGTGACCGGCCTGTACGGAGACTCAGACGCCGACTACTCGGTGTACGTGCGCGAGGGCCTGCAGATCCCCAGCAACGACCCGACCGTGCTGCTCGGTGCGCTCGCCGTGCACACCGAACACATCGGACTGGCGCTCACCTCCAATGTGGCGCAGAACCACCCGTTCAACTTCGCCCGGCAGGTCTCGACGCTCGACCACATCTCGAACGGACGAATCGCCTGGAACGTGGTGACCGGCGTGCAGGACAACGGCGCCCGCAACTTCGGTCTCGACCGGCTCACCGACCACGCCGAGCGATACCGCTGGGCCGAGGAATATGTCGACGTCACCTACAAGCTGTGGGAGGGGTCGTGGGAAGACGACGCGCTCCTGAAAGACCGCACCGGCTCATACTCCGACCCGTCGAAGGTGCACAAGATCAACCACGTCGGTGAGCGCTACCGCGTCGAAGGGCCACACCTTCCGTCGCCGTCACCGCAGCGCACCCCGGTGATCTTCCAGGCCGGCTCCTCCACGTCGGGGCGGAACTTCGCCGCGAAGAACGCCGAGGCCGTGTTCATCATCGCGCCGAACCCCGATATCGCCCGCGAACTCATCGCAGACACCCGCCGCCGTGCGGTCGAGTTCGGGCGCAGGCCCGAAGACATCAAGTTCTTCGCGGGCTTGAGCTTCGTGATCGGTGACACCGAAGAGGACGCGGCGCGGAAGGCCGTGGAGTATGAGAAGTACGTGAGCGTCGACGGCTACCTCGCGCATGCCGCCGTGGTGGACAAGGACGGCCGGGTCTACCCGCCCAACACCCTGCTCAAGGACGTGGAGACCAACACCATGAAGGGCTTCAGCGAGTGGGTGAGCAAGTCGATCACCGACCGCGAGCCGACCGTCGGTGACCTGGCCAATCTGCAGTCCCGAAACAGCCGCATCGTGGGCACCCCCGAGCAGATCGCCGACCAGTTGGAGATCTGGCAGGACGCCGGCGTCGACGGAATCAACGTCATCAACTGGGTGATTCCCGGCTCCTTCGGCGAGTTCGCCGACACCGTGCTGCCCGTGCTGCGCGAGCGGGGACTGGCCCAGACCGACTACGCCGCGGGTCCGCTCCGCCAGAAACTGTTCGGCGAGGCGCGGCTGAATGACCGGCATCCGGCCGCCCGCTATCGCGGGGCTTTCGGGGGAGAGGCCGAGTAGGCAACGCACAGAATGCAGGGCAGAAGGGCTTCCGCCGTCGGCGGGAGCCCTTCATACGATTGAAGAAAAACTCACGTTACGCCTTGGTTACAACCACCGTGGAAGTTTGACCCTGACCGAACCTGAGTGGGAAGGTGAACCCATGGAACCACTCGTCGTGATCGACAACGTCAACAAGCACTATGGCGAACTGCATGTTCTGAAGAACATTTCCACGACCGTCGACAAGGGTGAAGTCGTCGTTGTCATCGGGCCGAGCGGGTCGGGCAAGTCCACGCTCTGCCGCGCGATCAACCGCCTCGAGACCATCGACTCCGGAACCATCACGATCGACGGCAAACAGCTGCCGGCAGAAGGCTCCGGGCTCGCAAAGCTGCGCGCCGACGTTGGCATGGTGTTCCAGTCCTTCAACCTGTTCGCGCACAAGACCGTGCTCGAGAACGTGACCCTCGGCCCGCGCCGCGTGCGGGGCAAGTCGAAGGCCGAGGCCGACAAGCGTGCGATGGAGCTGCTTGATCGAGTCGGCGTCGCCAACCAGGCGAACAAGATGCCGTCCCAGTTGTCTGGCGGGCAGCAGCAGCGGGTCGCGATCGCACGATCGCTCGCCATGGACCCCAAGCTGATCCTTCTCGACGAGCCCACCTCCGCGCTCGACCCCGAGATGATCAACGAGGTGCTCGACGTTATGGTCGGCCTTGCCCACGATGGCATGACCATGGTCGTCGTCACCCACGAGATGGGCTTTGCCCGTAAGGCAGCCAACCGCGTGCTGTTCATGGCGGAAGGCGAAATCGTCGAAGAGGCCAAGCCCGAGGCGTTCTTCACGACCCCCCAGACCTTGAGAGCGAAGGACTTCCTCTCGAAAATCCTCACCCACTGACCGGTGGGCGAGACACACAGCAAGGAGACAAGCATGCGGCTCAAGAAGAGTCTCTCGATCGGTGCCATCGCGCTTGCGGGCGCGCTCGTGCTCAGCGGTTGTACCGACTCCGGCTCGCCCAGCGCAGAGCCCGAGGTTGACACCAACGTCGAGTTCGAGGCGGGCACCACCATGGCCGAGCTCAATGAGGCGGGCTCGATCACCATCGGCACCAAGTTCGACCAGCCGCTATTCGGGCTGGTGGGCCCGGATGGCAACCCGGTCGGGTTCGACGTCGAGATCGGCAAGCTGATCGCCGCTGAGCTGGGCATCGCTCCCGAGGACATCGAGTGGAAGGAAGCGGTTTCTGCCAACCGGGAGCCGTTCATCCAGAACGGTGACGTTGACATCGTCGTCGCTACCTACACGATCAACGACACCCGCAAGGAAGTCATCGACTTCGCGGGCCCCTACTACGAGGCCGGCCAGGACCTGCTCGTGCTCGCGGGCAACGACGAAGGTATCGAAGGTCCGGAGTTCTTCCAGGAGAACCCCGACAAGAAGGTCTGCACCGTCACCGGTTCCACCTCGGCCACCAACATCGCCGAGTACGCCGCCGCTCAGGGCCAGATCCTCGCCGCTGAAACCTACTCGGCCTGCCTCGAGCCGCTGCGCAACGGTGAGGTTGTCGCCGTCACCACCGACAACGTCATCCTCGCGGGTCTCGCCGACCAGAACCCCGACGAGTTCGAGGTCGTGAACAACCCCTTCACCGAGGAGCCCTACGGCATCGGCCTCGCGAAGGGTGACGACGCATTCCGCGCCTTCATCAACGACACCCTCGAGGCCGCCTACGAAGACGGCCGCTGGGAAGCCGCGTGGGAAGCCACCGCAGGCAAGGTGCTCGAACTGCCGGAACCGCCGGCAGTCGACCGCTACTAACAACTAACCGCTGAACGGATGGCCCGCTCGGGGAGACCGGGCGGGCCATCCGCCAGCACGCAACACAACAGCACTGAACAAGAGAAGAGGAGGTGCCGATGGACGCGATCATCGAATGGCTACCGGAGTTCGGACGCGCATTCCTAGTCACTCTCAGCCTTCTCGTCTTCGCGGGGCTCGGAGCACTCGTCATCGGCATCATCATTGCCGCGATGCGGATATCGCCCGTGGCGTCTCTGCGAGTGTTCGCGACCGGGTACACGGAACTGTTCCGCAACATCCCGCTCACCCTCATTCTGTTCTTCTGCGCGTTCGTGCTTCCCTACCTGGACGTCGATCTCGACTACTACACGCTCGCCCTCATCGGTCTGACGGCGTACACCTCCCCGTTCGTGGCTGAGGCGATCCGCTCCGGGATCAACGGCGTTCCGGTCGGGCAGGCGGAAGCGGCGCGCAGCATCGGTCTCGGTTTCGGGCAGGTGCTCAGCCTGATTGTCATGCCGCAGGCGATCCGGATGGTCATCCCGCCGCTGATCAACGTGTTCATCGCGTTGACCAAGAACACGTCGGTCGCCGGCGCATTCTTCGTCGTCGAGATCTTCAACGTCGCGCGTACCGCAGCAAACGCACGCGGGGACGAAGTGGTGCCGATCCTGCTGTTCGCCGCGCTGCTGTACCTCGTGATCACTGTTCCGCTCGGCTTCATCGCCGGTCGCATTGAGAAGAAGGTGGCGGTGCTGCGATGACCTCCGTGCTTTACGACGCCCCCGGACCGCGCGCCAAGCGCCGGTCGGTGCTTATTTCCATCATCGGCGCCGTGCTCATCGTCGGCGGCCTCATCAGTCTCATCTGGACGCTCGGCCAGCCGCGCGTGTCCGCGAACGGTTCTATCCAGCCCGGCATGTGGGATCCCAGCCGCTGGGACATCTTCCTCGACGTGCAGGTCTGGCGCTTCCTGGGTCAGGGCGTGCTGGCAACCCTGCAGATGTTCGCGGTGGCCGCGGTCCTCGCAATCATTATCGGCATCCTGTTCTCCTTCGGACGCGCGGCGGCCCGCCAGTGGATTCGCACACCAGTCACCGTGATCCTCGAGTTCTTCCGCGGCATGCCGGTGCTGCTGATGATGCTGTTCATCCTTCTGGTGTTCGCCACCGGTGCCTTCTGGGCAGGGGTCTGGGCGCTCGCGGTCTACAACGGCGCGATCATCGGTGAGGCGCTGCGTGCCGGCATCCAGTCGCTGCCCAAGGGGCAGCGCGAGGCGGGTCTGTCGATCGGGCTCACGCCGCTCGCCACCCGATTCCGGATCGAGTTCCCGCAGGCGTTCCGGCAGATGCTGCCGATCATCCTGGCCCAGCTCGTGGTGCTTCTGAAGGACACCGCGCTGGCCTACATCGTCGGCTACCCCGAGCTGCTGCGTAATGCCACGACGTTCCTTGCGAACTTCTACGGCAACCGCTACTTCTTCTCCCTGTTCTTCGTCGCCCTCGGCATCTACCTCGTGATGAACCTCACCCTGTCGTGGATCGCCCGGTTCGTCGCCCGGCGCACCGGCCCGAAGCTGGGCAAGACCACAGGACCGGCCTCGCACGTACCCGGTATCGACGGCACCCGCGCCATCACCCTGCCGAGGACGGATGCCGACACTGGTTTAGATCAGACCGGTCTCTGAGCCCTGACTAGACTTGGGACTCGTGCCAGAACCAACTCCCATCTCCGACCAGGCCGTCGCCGCGGCCGTTGACACCGCCATCGCGGCGATCACGGCGGCAACGGACTCCGCAGCACTGAAGCAGGTGCGCGCCAGCCACCTCGGCGAGGCGTCGCCGCTCGCGCACTTCAACGCGCAGCTGCGCGACGTTCCCAACGACCAGAAGGCCGCAACCGGCAAGCTGGTCGGGCAGGCTCGCGGACGCGTGACCCAGGCGTTCACCGCCCGGGAAGCGGAGATCGTGGCCGAAGAGGAGACCGCGAGGCTTGTCGCGGAGGCAGTGGATGTCACGGCCGTCGCCACCCGATGGACGCCCGGTGCGCGGCATCCGCTCACCCTGCTGATGGAAGAGATGTCCGACATCTTCATCGCCATGGGCTGGGAGGTTGCGGAGGGCCCCGAGCTCGAGAACGAGTGGTTCAACTTCGACGCCCTCAACTTCGACGAGGACCACCCGGCGCGCGCCACCCAGGACACTTTCTTCGTCGACCCGGTCGAGAAGCACCTGCTGATGCGCACCCACACCTCACCGGTGCAGGTGCGGTCTCTGCTCGCCCGTGAGCTGCCGGTGTACATCGTGGCGCCCGGTCGTGTCTTCCGCAGCGATGAGCTCGACGCCACGCACACCCCGGTGTTCAACCAGATCGAGGGCATCGCCATCGACAAGGGCCTCACCATGGCGCACCTGCGCGGCACCCTCGAGCACCTCGCCCGTGCCATGTTCGGCGAGGGGGCGAAGATCCGCCTGCGTCCCAACTACTTCCCGTTCACCGAGCCGAGCGCCGAGATGGATGTCTGGCAGCCGAACGCCAAGGGCGGTGCGCGTTGGGTCGAGTGGGGCGGCTGCGGCATGGTGAACCGCAACGTGCTGCGCGCGGCTGGCATCGACCCCGACGAATACCAGGGCTTCGCGTTCGGCATGGGCATCGAACGCACCCTGCAGTTCCGCAACGACATGAACGACATGCGCGACATGGTCGAAGGCGACATCCGCTTCTCCCAGCAGTTTGGAATGGTTCTTTAATGCGCGTCCCGGTTTCCTGGCTCCGTGAATTCGTCGACGTGCCCGCCGAGGCGACGGCCGAAGACATCCAGGCCGCGCTCGTGCGCGTCGGCCTGGAGGAAGAGGCGGTGCACCGCGCCGAACTGAGCGGCCCGATCGTGGTCGGCCAGGTGCTCGACTTCGTTGACGAACCGCAGTCCAATGGCAAGACCATTCGCTGGTGCCAGGTGGATGTCGGCCCTACGACAGGCTCAGGACACGGGAGCGATGTGCGCGGCATCGTCTGCGGCGCCCACAACTTCCTCGTCGGCGACAAGGTGGTCGTGTCGCTGCCCGGCGCCGTGCTGCCCGGCCCGTTCCCGATCTCCGCCCGCAAGACCTACGGTCACACCAGCGACGGCATGATCGCATCGGCCCGTGAGCTCGGCCTCGGCGACGAGCACGACGGCATCCTGCGCCTCACCGAGATCGGCCTTGACCCCGAACTCGGCACCGACGCGGTGAAGCTGCTCGGCCTTGACGACTACGCCTTCGAGGTGAACGTCACCCCCGACCGCGGCTATGCGCTGTCCATGCGCGGCATCGCCCGCGAGTACTCCAACTCCACCGGAGCCGCCTTCCGCGACCCGGCACACACCCCGGCCGTCACCGAGATCGCGGCCACCGCCGTCACCTCGACCTTCCCGGTCGTGGTTGCTGACGAGGCGCCGATCCGCGGCCGCGTCGGATGCTCCGTCTTCGTCACCCGTGTCGTCACCGGCATCGACGCCACCCGGCCGACCCCGGCCTGGATGGTCACCCGGCTGAAGCTCGCCGGCGTCCGCTCCATCTCCCTGGCCGTCGACATCACCAACTACGTGATGTTCGAGCTGGGTCAGCCGATCCACGGCTACGACCTCGACAAGCTCAGCGGCGGCATCACCGTGCGCCGCGCGGCAGCGGGGGAGAAGCTCACCACGCTGGATGACGCGACCCGCACGCTGAACCCGGAAGACCTGCTGATCACCGACGAATCCGGCCCGATTGGGCTGGCCGGCGTGATGGGCGGAGCGGCGACCGAGATTTCGGATGCCACCACCTCCGTGCTGATCGAAGCGGCGAACTTCGACCCTGTGTCGATCGCCCGCACCGCCCGCCGGCACAAGCTGCCCAGCGAAGCGTCCAAGCGCTTCGAACGAGGCGTCGACCCGCTGGTCGCCGACGCCGCCGCGGCCCGCGTCGCCGAGCTGCTCATCGAACTGGGCGGCGGCACCCTGGTGCCGACCGGTTCGCGACTGTTCGCCGCCGCCGAGCCGACGCCGATCACCCTCCGCGACGGCTTTGTTGCCGCGATCATGGGCGCCGAGTACACCGAGGACGAGGTGCGCAGCTCGCTCGAATCGATCGGCTGCAGCGTCGACCGGGTAGACGGTGTTCTCGTCGCCACCCCGCCGAGCTGGCGCCCCGACCTCAGCGATGAGCCCACGCTCGCCGAAGAGGTCGCCCGGATCGTTGGATACGACCGCATCCCGTCGGTGTTGCCCGTCGCGCCCCCCGGGCGCGGTCTCACCCGCGCCCAGAACCTCCGTCGCGCAGCCGCCACCGTACTGGCCGCCGGCGGCGCCACCGAGATCCAGGCGTACCCGTTCGTCTCCGAGGCGGCGCATCGCCGGTTCTCTGCTGACGCCCCGGCCGTGCGCCTGGCCAACCCGCTCGACGGGGAGGAGCCGCTTCTCCGCCGCACCCTGCTGCCCGGGCTGGTCGCCGCCGCGCGCCGCAACCTGTCCCGCGGGCTCACCGACCTTGCCCTGTTCGAGGTCGGCACGGTGTTCCTGCCCGAACCCGGCAAGTCCTACGGCAGCGGGCCGCTGCCTGTCGGCAACGCCCGGCCGAGCGATGAGATCCTCGCCGAACTCAACGCGAGCATCCCGCCGCAGTCGTGGCACGTCGCGGCACTGTTCCTCGGCGACCGGGTACAGAAGCAGCCCGGCATCCGCCCCGTTTCCTCGTCGCTCGCCGACGCGATCACCGCGGCCCAGCAACTGTCGCTGGCACTGGCCGTGCCTATCCGGATCGAGCAGGGCAACCACACCGCCATGCACCCGGGACGCACCGCCGAGATCTTCGTCGGCGACACCGTCGTCGGCCTCGCCGGTGAGATGCTGCCGGCGCTAGCCGAGGAACTCGACCTGCCGCGGGTCGTCGCGGTGCTCGAACTCGACCTGGACGCGCTCATCGAGCACGGCCGCCGCGAGCTCAGCACGACGCCGATCATCGGCTTCCCGGCCGCGACCCAGGACCTGTCCCTGGTCGTGGCGGCGAATGTCCCGGCCGCCGACGTGCTGGACGCGGTCGTCGAGGGCGCCGGCGAGCTGCTCGAGGACGCCCGGCTGATCGACGACTACCGCGGCACCGGGGTGGCGGAAGACGCCAAGTCGCTCACCTTCGCGCTGCGTTTCCGCGGCCGCGACCGCACGCTCACCGCGGCGGAGGCGAGCGATGCCAAGCTTGCCGGTGTCGCGGTTGCCGCCGAACGCTTCGGGGCCACCCTTCGTGAGTAGCCACCGCCCCACGGGAGCCGATTTCCGTGGGGCTGGCTCCCGCCACTATGGTGGTCGCGTGGACAACCCCCGCGAAACCGAACTCCGACGTGACCGTCGAGTCGTTCGCGGCCGCCGATTTTCGGCGACGTCGCACCGCTGATCCGTCAGCAGGACTGCCGCGTCGCCGCCCCGGCCCCGTGTCCATTCGATCATCATTAAGGTAGAGACATGTCTCTTTCCGTTGCCGTGGCTGGTGCCAGCGGCTACGCGGGTGGCGAACTGCTGCGTTTGCTGGCAACCCACCCCGATGTCACCATCACAACCGTCACTGCCCACTCCAACGCCGGGCAGCCGCTCATCCAGGTGCAACCGCACCTGCGCTCGCTCGCGCATTTGACCCTGGTCGACACGACGCCCGAGAACCTGTCCGGCCACGACGTGGTGTTCGTCGCCCTGCCGCACGGCAAGTCGGGGGAGCTCACCGAGCACCTCGGCGACGACACGCTGGTCATCGACTGCGGCGCCGACCACCGCCTCACCGACGAAGCAGCCTGGGCCAAGTACTACGGCGGCGAGTTCTACGGCGCCTGGACCTACGGCCTGCCGGAGTTGCCGTTGCACGCCGGCGGCCGGCAACGCGACAACCTGCTCGGCGCGAAGCGGATCGCGGTTCCCGGATGCAACGTGACCGCCATCACACTCGGTCTTGCCCCCGGCATCCAGTCCGAGGTGATCCGTCCGGATGACCTCGTGGCCGTGCTCGCCGTCGGGACATCCGGTGCCGGCAAGAGCCTGAAGACGCACCTGCTGGCCAGCGAGATCCACGGATCCGCGGCACCGTACGCGGTGGGCGGCACCCACCGGCACAACCCCGAGATCCGGCAGAATCTGACCGCCGCAGGTGGTGAGGGCGTCAGCGTCTCGTTCACCCCCGTGCTGGTGCCGATGTCCCGCGGCATCCTCGCCACCTCGACCGCCTCGCTGCAGCCGGGAGTCAGCGCCTCCGACGTGCGTGCCGCCTGGCAGCTGGCCTACGCCGACGAACCGTTCGTGCATCTGCTGCCGGCGGGCCAGTTCCCGAAGACCGCCGACGTGCTCGGCTCGAACTCGACCCTGATCGGCCTCGCCGTCGACGAGGCGGCCGACCGGGTCGTCGTGATCTCGGCGATCGACAATCTTGTCAAGGGCACCGCCGGCGCTGCGGTGCAATCAATGAACCTCGCGCTCGGCCTGCCCGAGACGACCGGACTTCCGATGGATGGAGTGGCCCCGTGACCGTAACGGCAGCGAAAGGATTCCGGGCCGCCGGTGTCAAGGCCGGCCTCAAGGCCAGCGGAGGCAAGGACCTTGCCCTCGTCGTGAACGATGGACCGAACAAGGCCGCCGCGGCCGTATTCACCAGCAACCGGGCGCAGGCCAACCCCATCCTCTGGTCGAAGGAGGCCATCAAGGACGGCACCGTCGACGCCGTGGTGCTGAACTCGGGCGGCGCCAACTGTTTCACCGGCCCGCAGGGCTTCCAGACCACCCACGCCACAGCCGAGGCCGTCGCCGAGGGACTGGGCGTCTCGGCCGGTGACGTGCTGGTCTGCTCCACCGGGTTGATCGGCGAGCAGCTCGACGTGGACAAGGTGCTTAATGGCGTGCGCTTTGCCATCGCCGCGCTGCACCCCGAGGGTGGAACGGATGCCGCGCAGGCCATCATGACCACCGACACCGTGGCGAAGACCTCCGAGTACGCCGGCGACGGCTGGAGCATCGGCGCCATGGCCAAGGGCGCGGGCATGCTCGCCCCGGCACTGGCCACCATGCTCGTAGTGATCACCACCGACGCCGACCTCACCTCCGAGCAGCTCGACACCGCGCTGCGGGCAGCCACCCGGGTGAGCTTCGACCGGCTCGACTCCGACGGCTGCACCTCCACCAACGACCAGGTGACACTGCTGGCATCCGGGGCATCCGGCGTCACGCCCGACTTCGCCACCTTCCAGTACGAACTCACCGACGTCTGCATGAATCTGGCCACCCAGCTGATGGCGGATGCCGAGGGCGCCAGCCACAACATCCTGATCCAGGTCACGGGTGCTGCCAGCGAGGAAGACGCCGTGGAGGTCGGCCGCTCAGTCGCCCGCAACAACCTGTTCAAGACCGCGGTGTTCGGCAACGACCCGAACTGGGGCCGGGTGCTCGCCGCAATCGGCACCACCCAGGCGGAATTCGACCCGTACCAGGTGGATGTGGAGATGAACGGGGTCCGCGTCTGCCACGCCGGCGCACCCGACCAGCCGCGAGACCTGGTTGACCTGACGCCGCGCACGCTGAGCGTCGTGATCGACCTCAATGCCGGCAGCGACAGCGCGACCATCCTCACCAACGACCTCACCCACGCATACGTCGAAGAGAACAGCGCGTACAGCTCGTGACCTCCGCAGAGCACTCCGACGCGGCCGAGAAGGCTGCCACGCTGATCGAAAGCCTGCCCTGGCTGAAGCGCTTCCACGGCGAGATCGTGGTCGTGAAGTACGGGGGCAACGCGATGATCGACGAAGAACTGCAGCGCGCCTTCGCCGAAGACATGGTGTACCTGCTCTACGCGGGTGTGAAGCCCGTGGTGGTGCACGGTGGCGGCCCGCAGATCTCCGCGATGCTCGAGCGACTCGGCATCCCGAGCGAATTCAAGGGCGGCTATCGCGTCACCACACCGGAGACGATGGATGTTGTGCGCATGGTGCTCACCGGCCAGGTCAGCCGGCAGCTGATCAGCCTGATCAACCAGCACGGCCCGCTCGCCACCGGCATCGCCGGGGAAGACGCCGGACTGTTCCTCGGCCGCAAGCGCGGCGCCATGGTCGACGGGGAACTCGTCGACATCGGCCAGGTCGGTGACGTCATCGAGGTGAATCCCGTCTCGGTGCTCGACGAAATCAACGCCGGCCGCATCCCCGTGGTGTCGTCGGTCGCGCCCGACGCCGACAATCCAGGGCAGGTGCTCAACGTCAACGCCGACTCCGCCGCGGCGGCGCTGGCCATCGCCCTCGGGGCGGCGAAGCTGCTGGTGCTGACGGATGTCGCGGGCCTGTACCGCGACTGGCCCAACCGTGAGTCGCTGGTCTCGGCGATCAGCGCCGACGAACTGCGCAACCTGCTGCCCTCACTCGAGGCCGGCATGATCCCCAAGATGACCGCCTGCCTCGACGCCGTCGACGGCGGCGTCGCGAAAGCTGCGATCATCGACGGCCGCCAGCCGCACTCCACCTTGCTGGAGATCTTCACCCACGGCGGCATTGGAACGGAGGTGGTGTCTGCGTGACCGAATCGCACACCGTGATCGAATCGTACAAAGACCGTTTCGCCGACGCGATGATGAAGTCGGCACCGGAACCACTGCGGCTGCTCGTGCGCGGCAGCGGCTGCTACGTCTGGGACGAGGACCACAACCGGTACCTCGACTTCCTCGGCGGCATCGCCGTGAACTCGCTCGGCCACGCGCATCCGGCGCTCGTCGAGGCGGTGTCCAACCAGGTGGCGAACATCGCCCACGTGTCGAACTACTTCGCCACCGCCCCGCAGATCGAGCTGGCCGAGCGCCTACTGCGCCTCAGCGGCGCCGGCGACGACGGACGCGTCTACTTCGGCAACTCCGGCGCGGAGGCGATCGAGGCCGCAGTGAAGCTGGCCAGACGCAACAACCAGCACGGCCGGATCATCGCCCTGCATCACGGTTTCCACGGCCGCACCATGGGCTCCCTGGCACTCACAGCCAAGACCGCCCTGCGTGAACCGTTCGAGCCGATGCTGCCGGGCGTCGAGCACATCGAGGCCAGCGTGCTGGCGATTGAGGCCGCATTCGCTGAGCACCCGCCAGTCGCCGCCGTCGTGATGGAGCTGATTCAGGGCGAGGCCGGCGTCGTCGAACTCGACCACGAGTTCGTCGTGCGCGCTCGCGAACTGACCGCGCAGCACGGCGCGCTGCTGATCATCGATGAGATCCAGACCGGTGCAGGACGCACCGGCGAATGGTTCGCGTTCCAGAACACCGGCATCGTTCCCGATGCCATCGCCGTGGCCAAGGGCATCGCCGGCGGAGTGCCGATCGGCGCGCTGATCACCTTCGGGGCGGCATCCGACCTGCTCAGCATCGGCCAGCACGGCAGCACGTTCGGTGGCAACCCGCTCGCCACCGCCGCAGGCAACGCGGTGCTCGGCGAGATCGAACGCGCCGGCCTGCTCGAGAACGCCGCCTACCGTGGCGGGCAGCTGAAAAGCGCCATCCTGAAGCTGCAGCATCCGCTCGTGCATGAGGTGCGCGGCCGCGGCCTGCTGATCGGCGTCGGACTGACCAAGGATGTCGCGCACGCCGTCGCTGCCCGGGCGCTCGACCTCGGCCTGATCGTGAACGCCGCCAACGACACCACCATTCGACTGGCTCCGCCGCTGATCATCGGCGACGCAGAGGTCGAAATTTTCATCGATATCTTCGCGCGAGCGTTGGAGGACACCCTATGACCCGACACTTTCTGCGCGACGACGACCTGAGCCAGGCCGAGCAGCTCGAGATCCTCGACCTCGCCGACCGGCTCAAGCAGGACCGCTGGGCCACTCAACCGCTCGCCGGCCCGCGCACGGTCGCCGTGGTGTTCGACAAGTCGTCCACGCGCACCCGAGTGAGCTTCGCCGTGGGCATCGCCGACCTGGGCGGAAGCCCGCTGATCATCAGCACCGCGTCGAGCCAGCTCGGCGGCAAGGAGACCCCCTCCGACACGGCACGCGTGCTCGAGCGCATGGTGGAAGCCATCGTCTGGCGCACCTACGCGCAGTCCGGGCTGGAAGAGATGGCCGCCGGCACCACGGTGCCGGTGGTGAACGCACTCAGCGACGACTTCCACCCCTGCCAGCTGCTCGCCGACCTGCAGACCATCCGTGAGCACAAGGGCAGCCTCGCCGGTCTCACCGTCACCTTCCTCGGCGACGGGGCCTGCAACATGGCGCAGTCCTACCTGCTGGCCGGCGCCACCGCCGGGATGAACGTGCGGATCGCGGCCCCCACCGACTATGCCCCCACCCCGGCCGTGGTCGCCGATGCCAGCCGCATCGCCGCCACCTGCGGCGGCTCGGTCGAGATCTTCGTCGACCCGCGCGCGGCCGTCGCCGGCGCCGACATCGTGGTCACCGACACCTGGGTGTCGATGGGCAAGGAAGCCGAGAAGGCGGAACGGCTGGAAACCTTCGGCGACTACCGCGTCGACGAGGCGCTGATGGCCGAAGCCAAGCCCGACGCCCTGTTCATGCACTGCCTGCCCGCCGACCGCGGCTTCGAGGTCACCGCACCCGTGATCGACGGCGCACAGAGCGTTGTCTGGGATGAGGCCGAGAACCGTCTGCACGCCCAGAAGGCGCTGCTGTTCTGGCTTCTCGTGAAGAACGGACTGGTGGCCGCATGAGCCAGCACGGCGCTGGCCCGCATGGCACCAATGAGGGCTCGCTCTGGGGCGCCCGCTTCGCATCCGGCCCATCACCCGAGCTCGCCGCGCTGAGCAAGTCGACGCACTTCGACTGGCAGCTCGCCCCCTACGACATCGCGGGATCCCGCGCCCACGCCACCGCCCTGGCAGCAGCCAGCTACCTCGACGCCGGCGAACTGGAACGGATGCTCGACGGGCTCGACACCCTGCTCGCCGCCGTCGAGTCAGGCGAGATCGTCGCCCGAGAGAGCGATGAAGACGTACACGGCGCCCTCGAGGCCGCGCTGATCGGCATCGTCGGCGCAGAACTCGGCGGCAAGCTGCGCGCCGGTCGCAGCCGCAACGACCAGATCGCCACCCTGATCCGGCTGTACCTGCTCGAGAAGGCCGAGCGCATCACCAAGCTCGTCATCGACCTGATCGACGCCATCGCGGCCCAGGCCGAAACCGCGGGCACCGCCGCGATGCCCGGCCGCACTCACCTGCAACACGCCCAGCCGGTGCTGCTCGCCCACCACCTGCTCGCGCACGCCTGGCCGCTGGTCCGCGACCTGGAGCGCCTCCGCGACTGGCGCGCCCGGGCGGCACTGTCGCCCTACGGTTCCGGCGCGCTGGCCGGCAGCTCGCTCGGCCTCGACCCGGCGCTCGTCGCCCGGGAACTCGGCTTGGCCGGTGTCACCGAGAACTCGATCGACGCGACCGCGTCTCGCGACGTGGTGGCCGAGTTCGCGTTCATCGCCGCACAGCTCGGCATCGACCTCTCCCGCTTCGCCGAAGAGATCATCCTCTGGAACACCCGCGAGTTCGGCTTCGTCCGACTCGACGACGGCTACTCCACCGGGTCGAGCATCATGCCGCAGAAGAAGAACCCCGACATCGCCGAGCTCGCGCGCGGCAAGTCTGGCCGGCTGATCGGCAACCTCACCGGGCTGCTGGCCACGCTCAAGGGACTGCCGCTCGCCTACAACCGCGACCTGCAGGAAGACAAGGAGCCGGTCTTCGACTCGGTCGAGACCCTCGAAGTGCTGCTGCCCGCCTTCACCGGCATGGTCGCCACCTTGCGCTTCGACACCGATCGGATGGCGGCACTGGCACCGCAGGGCTTCTCCCTGGCGACGGATGTCGCGGAGTGGCTGGTCAAGCAACACGTGCCGTTCCGCGAAGCCCACGAGATCTCGGGCTCCCTGGTGCGCTTCTGCGAGGAGAACGGTCTCGACCTGCACGAGCCGAGCGACGCCGACTACGCCGCGATCGACCCGCGGCTCACCGCGGGTGTGCGCGAGGTGCTCACCGTCGACGGTGCGATCGCCAGCCGGTCAGGCGTCGGCGGAACCGCCCCCGCGCGGGTCGCCGAACAGCGTGCCGCGCTCACCGCGCGAGTGCGCGCGGTAACCCCGCGCGCCGAGCTCTAGCCGGATACGC
>JBEVDR010000176.1:0-3184 GCA_040513215.1 Microbacteriaceae bacterium
TACAATAACAAAAAGTAGCTATTTAAAGAAGCCGCGAATTAATTATTTTGTTCGCCCGGGGGGGCGGCCCCCCGGCCCCCCCACCCTCTACCCAGGGGACTCCCATGACCACAACAGTGCAGGCGCCGCCCCGAGCCACGGTGGGTCGGCCGGCGCCCCGTAAAGACTCCAAGGCCCTCGAGCGAGCGGCGGGGTGGGCCCGCCGGGCGCCGCTGCTGCCGGCACTGATCTTCCTCGTGCTGGTCACCCAGCTGCCGTTCGTCGTGACGATCATCATCTCGTTCGTCAACTGGAACTCGCTCTACCCGAACGACGTCTACTTCGGCTGGCTGAACAACTACATCAACGTCTTCACCGACCCGGCGATGCGCAACTCGGTGTTCACCACGATCATCCTCACGGTCGTCGTGGTGGTGGTCAGCGCCGTGCTCGGGCTGTTGATCGCCCTGCTGCTCGATCGCAAGTTCTTCGGACGTGGCTTTGTGCGCACCATCCTGATCGCACCTTTTCTCATCGTTCCGGTCGCGGCTGCTCTGCTCTGGAAGCACGCCCTGTTCAACCCCGAGTACGGCCTGTTCAACGGGGTTCTCACCTGGTTCTTCGGCCTGTTCGGTGCCACCGCACCACAGCCGGACTGGATCAGTGACAACCCCCTGATGGCGGTCGAGGCTGCGCTGATCTGGCAATGGACGCCGTTCATGATGCTCATCCTCTTGGCGGGACTGCAGAGTCGGCCGCTCGACGTCATCGAGGCGGCGCGAGTCGATGGCGCATCCACGTGGCAGGTGTTCCGCTACATGACCCTGCCGCATCTGCGCCGCTACATCGAGTTGGCGGCCCTGCTCGGCTCGATCTACATCGTGCAGAACTTCGATGCGGTGTTCACCATCACCTCCGGCGGCCTCGGTACCGCCAATCTGCCGTACACGATCTACCAGCAGTTCTTCCAGGCCCATGACTACGGGGCGGCATCGGCCGCCGGTGTCGTCGTGGTGATCGGGTCGATCGCGATTGCGACCTTCGCCCTCCGAACAGTGTCGACACTCCTCAAGGAGGAAAACCGATGAGCACCACCGCACCCCCGGTTCCCACGAAGCCGATGCCGCTGACGGCCTTCCCCAGCCCAAAGGAGCTCGCCAGGGCGAAGCGTGCCCGCGACCGCCAGCCGCGCACGAAGCGCGGAATGCTGCTCGGGCTCCTCGCGTGGATCGTGGGACTGCTCTTCGTCTCGCCCGTGCTGTGGATGCTGCTGACCTCGCTGCACAGCGAGACCAACGCCGCCACCAACCCGCCATCGCTGTTCGCGCCGCTCACCCTCGACGCATACGCCAACTTCTTCGGGGCGAACAGCGGCGCGAGCCCTTGGCCCGCGCTGATCAACTCGGCCATGGCGAGCGTGTTCTCCACGGCGATCGTGCTCGCGCTGGCGCTCCCCGCCGCCTACGCGCTGTCGATCCGGCCGATCAAGAAGTGGTCGGATGTGATGTTCTTCTTCCTCTCCACCAAGATGCTGCCGGTCGTTGCCGGGCTGCTGCCGATCTACCTCATCGCCAGGGCGACGGGGCTGCTCGACAGCGTGCTGCTGCTGGTCATCCTGTACACCTCGATGAACCTGCCGATCGCGGTGTGGATGATGCGCTCCTTCCTCAGCGAGATACCGGTCGAGATCTTGGAGGCCGCATCCATCGACGGCGCTAATCTGTTCACGATCTTCCGTCGGGTGATCATCCCGATCTCGGGGCCGGGCATCGCATCGACGGCGCTGATCTGCTTCATCTTCAGCTGGAACGAGTTGCTGTTCGCGAGCGTGCTGACGAGCACCCAGGCGATAACGGCACCGGTGTTCCTCACCGGCTTCGTGACCAGTCAGGGGTTGTTCCTGGCGAAGGTCTGTGCCGCGGCGATCGCGGTGTCCTTCCCCGTGCTGGTGGCCGGATTCGCGGCCCAAGACAAGCTCGTGCAGGGGCTGTCGCTCGGTGCGGTTAAGTAGTCACGTCATGACGAAACTGAATGCTGCGACCCTCTCCGAGATCGGTTCGACCGGACTCGTGACCGTGCCCGCGTATGACCGTTCTGCGGTCACCGCCGGAATCGTCCATTTCGGGGTGGGCGGATTCCACCGCGCACACCAGGCGATGGTGATCGACGACCTGCTGAACGATGGCGTGCCCGGCAGCACCGAATGGGGCGTTTGCGGCGTCGGCGTGCTCGAGCAAGACCGTCGTATGAAGCAGGTGATGGATGACCAGGACGGCCTGTACACGCTGGTGCTCAAGCATCCCGATGGTCACCGCGAGGCCCGTGTGATCGGCAGCATCGTCGAATACCTCCTGGCGGTGGACGACCCGGATGCCGTGGTCGAGAAGATGGCGTCCCCGGAGATCCGTATCGTCTCGCTCACCATCACCGAGGGGGGCTACAACTTCGACCAGGTGACCGGCGAGTTCGACTTCGACACCCCCGCGGTGCAGCACGACCTCGAGCCCGGCGCGCTGCCGACGACCGTATTCGGGTTCATCACCGCGGCTCTCGCCCGGCGGAGGGAACGCGGTATCGAGCCGTTCACGATCATGTCCTGCGACAACATCCAGGGCAACGGTCACGTCGCACAGAAGATGATCACTGCCTTCGCGCGGGCCAAGGACCCGCAACTCGGCGAATGGATGTCGACGGCCGTACGCTTCCCGAACTCCATGGTCGACCGCATCACGCCGGTCACCTCCGACGAGGATCGGGCGGAGGTGTCGTCGCGGTTCGGCATTGAGGACGAGTGGCCCGTCGTCGCCGAGCCGTTCTTTCAGTGGGTGCTCGAGGAGGACTTCGGCCTCGGCAGGCCGCCGTATCAGGATGCCCGGGTGCAGGTCGTCGCGGACGTCGAGCCCTACGAACTCATGAAGCTCCGCCTGCTGAACGCCAGTCACCAGGGACTCTGCTACTTCGGCTACCTGAGCGGATACCGCTACGCACACGAGGCCTGCGCCGACCCCGCGATCGTCGCATTCCTACTCGGGTATATGAAGCGGGAGGCCGAGCCCACGCTGCTCCCGGTTCCGGGAATCGACCTCGACGAATACGAGGCGTCGCTGATCGAACGCTTCAGCAACCCGGAGGTGCGCGACACGCTGGCGCGGCTGTGCGCGGAGTCGAGCGACCGCATCCCGAAGTGGCTCGTGCCGGTCATCCG
>JBEVDR010000177.1:0-25589 GCA_040513215.1 Microbacteriaceae bacterium
CAGATTCGAGTAAGCACAGATTCCAGTAGGCGACGTCTGCCTACGTGACGACTACCTAGTGGTGCGTGGCCGCCGGCATCCGCACGAACAGCATCAGCACGAGACCGATCGCGAGCACCACGACGATGCCGAGGATGCCCCAGTAGGTGGCGCCGAACGCGGCGATGAAGCCCGTCCACAGCGCAGGTGCCAGGAAGCTCGCCGCACGACCGGTGGTGGCATAGAGGCCGAAGATCTCGCCCTCGCGTCCGGCCGGGGTCACCCGTGCCAGCAGCGACCGGCTCGATGCCTGCGCGGGGCCGACGAACATGCAGAGCAGCAGGCCGCCGATCCAGAACACGATCTTGCCGGCATCGTGCAGCGCGAACACGGCGGTGCCCGCGATGACCAGGCCGACCAGGGCGGTGAGGATGACCGCACGTCCACCGAACCGGTCATCGAAGCGACCCGCGATGATCGTGCTCACTCCGGCGACGAGGTTCGCGGCGATGCCGAAACCCACCACCTCGAGGAAGCCGAAGCCGAAGCTCACCGACGCGATGACGGCACCGAATGCGAAGACTCCGGCAAGGCCATCGCGGTACACCGCGCTGGCGAGCAGGAACCAGAAGGTCGGGCGCGCCTCGCGGAACAGCCGGGCGATGTCCTTACCGAGCTGCACGTAACTGCGGAAGAAGTTCACGCGCTCACGAGTGGGTCCTGCAGTCAGTTCGGGAACGTTCCGGGCGAACGGGATGGCAAACACCACCGCCCAGATCGCGCAACCCACCGCGACTAGGCGGAACGGCAGCCCATCCTCTTGCGGCAGTCCGAACCAGTCGGACGCGTACGCGACCACCACGATCACCAGGGCGACGATGCCGCCGATGTAGCCGAGCCCCCAGCCGAGACCGCTCACCGTGCCGACGGTCTTCGGCGTCGACACCTGGACGAGCATGGCGTTGTAGTTGACCCCGGCGAACTCGCTGAAGACGCTGCCGAGCGCGATCAACGAGACCCCGAGCACGAAGTACGCCGGGTCGGCCTGCACGAAGAAGAGCAGCGCCATGCACACCACGAGCCCAGCCGTGTAGGCCAGCAGCCAGAACTTGCGACGGCCCGAGGCATCCGCGCGTTGCCCGAGCACCGGTGCCATCAGCGCGACCGCGAGGCCGGCGATGGTGGTGGCGAGCCCGAAACCGCTGGCCAGGTCGGCGAGACCCCGCTCCTTCGCCGGGTCACCGTCCGGCAGTGCGGCGATCGAGGGGTCGAGGAAGGTTTCGGTGGTCAGGTACAGCGCGGTGAAGACAAAGGTAAGGATCACCGAGTTGAACGGCTGAGTAGCCCAGTCCCACATCGCCCACGACCGCACCTGCTTGCGCGGGATCTCGCGCTCACCCTGCAGATCAAGGCCGGTAGTGGTGAAGGATGCTGCGGGCGGGACAACAGCGCCGGGCGTTTCGCTCATGGCGACACGCTAGCGCCAGCCGGTAAACAGTGGAGGCAATACGCACCCGTGTCGGACAAACTTGAGTCACTCACACTCAACTTTCAGCCGCTCAACTTGACAGGCGTCGGGCCGCTCGTGAAAACTTGATACCGCAAGACTCAAGATCTTGTGATGGACTCGGCCGCCGAGGCTCAGTGAGCGGCCCAAGTTAGTGAATGGTCCCTTTGAGAGCCTCAGGGACCGAAGTACAGGAGCGTAAGACGCATGGCTCGAGCAGTAGGAATTGACCTGGGAACGACCAACTCGGTTGTGTCCGTTCTCGAAGGTGGCGAACCGAAGGTAATCGCCAACGCGGAAGGCTTCCGCACCACCCCGTCGGTGGTCGCGTTCACCAAGGACGGCGAAGTGCTCGTCGGTGAGACGGCCAAGCGCCAGGCGGTCACCAACGTCGACCGCACCATCGCCAGCGTGAAGCGCCACATGGGCACCGACTGGACCACCGCGATCGATGACAAAAAGTACACCGCGCAGGAGATCTCGGCGCGTATCCTCGGCAAGCTCAAGCGAGACGCCGAGCAGTACCTGGGCGAGCCGGTGACCGACGCCGTCGTCACCGTTCCCGCGTACTTCAACGACGCCGAGCGCCAGGCCACCAAGGAAGCCGGCGAGATCGCTGGCCTCAACGTGCTGCGCATCATCAACGAGCCCACGGCCGCGGCGCTCGCCTACGGCCTCGACAAGGGCAAGGAAGACGAACTCATCCTGGTCTTCGACCTCGGTGGTGGAACCTTCGACGTCTCGCTGCTCGAGGTGGGCAAGGATGACGACTTCTCCACCATCCAGGTGCGTGCCACCGCCGGTGACAACCGCCTCGGCGGCGACGACTGGGACCAGCGCATCGTCGACCACCTGATCAAGAAGTTCAAGGAAACCACCGGTGTGGATGTCTCGAACGACAAGATCGCCAAGCAGCGTCTGAAGGAAGCCGCCGAGCAGGCGAAGAAGGAGCTCTCGAGCTCGATGTCGACCAGCATCCAGCTGCCGTACCTGTCGCTGACCGAGAACGGCCCGGCGAACCTCGACGAGACCCTCACCCGCGCGCAGTTCGAGCAGATGACCAGTGACCTGCTCGACCGCACCAAGAAGCCGTTCACCGACGTGATCAAGGAAGCCGGCATCAAGCTGTCGGACATCGCCCACGTCGTGCTCGTCGGTGGCTCGACCCGTATGCCCGCCGTCAGCGACCTGGTCAAGCAGGAGACCGGCGGCCAGGAGCCCAACAAGGGCGTCAACCCTGACGAGGTCGTCGCCGTCGGCGCCGCCCTGCAGGCCGGCGTGCTGAAGGGCGAGCGCAAGGACGTTCTGCTCATCGACGTCACCCCGCTGTCGCTTGGTATCGAAACCAAGGGCGGCATCATGACCAAGCTGATCGAGCGCAACACCGCGATCCCGACCAAGCGCAGCGAGACCTTCACCACCGCAGACGACAACCAGCCGTCCGTGGCGATTCAGGTCTTCCAGGGCGAGCGCGAGTTCACCCGCGACAACAAGCCGCTCGGCACCTTCGAGCTCACCGGCATCGCGCCGGCTCCGCGCGGCATCCCGCAGGTCGAGGTCACCTTCGACATCGACGCCAACGGCATCGTGCACGTGTCCGCCAAGGACAAGGGCACCGGCAAGGAGCAGTCGATGACGATCACCGGCGGCTCGTCGCTGCCGAAGGAAGACATCGAGCGCATGGTGCGCGAGGCCGAGGAGCACGCCGCAGAGGACAAGGCTCGCCGTGAGTCGGCAGAGGTGCGCAACAACGCCGAGCAGCTGGCCTACTCGATCGACAAGCTGATCAAGGAGAACGAGGACAAGCTGCCCGCCGAGGTCAAGACCGAGGTACAGGCGGATGTCGACGCGCTCAAGTCTGCCCTCGCCGGCGACGACGAGACCGCCGTCAAGACCGCCTTCGACAAGCTCAACGCGAGCCAGACCAAGCTGGGCGAGGCGATCTACGCGTCGAGCCAGGCCGAGGCATCCGCCCCGCAGGCGGATGACGCCGAGCAGCCGAAGGCCGACAACGACGAGGACATCGTCGACGCCGAGGTTGTTGACGATGAAGAGGAGACGAAGAAGTAGTGGCTGACGACAAGACTCCCACCGAGGGCTTGCCGGAACCGCACTCCGAAGATGGCGACTCGACGAGCCACGAGAACCTGATCGAGGCTGAAGGCCCCGATCAGGAGACTCCGAACGCGGACTTCTCCGATGCTGATCAGGCGCTGTTCGACCAGGCCGAACAGGACCTGCTTGCCGAGATGCGCGACGACCTGTTGCGCGTGCAGGCCGAGCTGGTCAACTTCCGTACCAGGGTGGAACGGGACCGCCAGGCGAACCGCGAGTCGGTCATCGCCGAGGTCATCCGCAGCCTGCTGCCTGTCATCGACGACCTCGATCGAGCCGAAACACACGGCGACCTCGAGGAAGGCAGCACGTTTGCGCTGATCGCGCAGAAGCTGCGCGGCGGGTTCGAGAAGTACGGGCTGCGCCGCGTCGGCGCGAAGGGTGAAGCCTTCGACCCGCACCTGCACGAGGCTCTCGTGCAGCTGCCGACGCCCGGTGTCGAGGCGGACACGATCGCCGACGTCATCGAGATCGGGTACGCCCTCGGTGACCGGCTGATTCGCGCGGCCAAGGTCGCCGTCGCCGTCCCGGCGGAATAACACACCCACCCCACCATCCGCCCCCACCGGTGGTTGAGTAGCGACCGAGCTTGCGCTACTCGACCACCGGTGGGGGCGGCTAGACCAAAGGAGACGCCGATGGCGAGCCAGGACTGGTTCGACAAAGACTTCTACGCCACGCTCGGCGTCTCGAAGGATGTCACGGAAGCCCAGCTGAAGAAGGCGTACCGCAAGCTCGCCCGGCAGTATCACCCCGACTCGAACCCGGGCAATGCGGCTGCTGAAGCCAAGTTCAAGGAGATCAGCGAGGCCTACTCGGTGCTCTCCGACGCCGAGTCGCGCCGCGAATACGACCAGATCCGCGCCATGGGATCCGGAGCCCGGTTCACCGCCGGCGGCGCCGGCCAGGGCGGCGGCTTCGAGGATGTCTTCGGCGGCATGTTCGGCGGCCAGGGCCGCGCCCGCCAGGGCAACTTCGACGACATCTTCAGCGGCATGTTCGGAAACCAGCCCGGCGGCGGCGGCTTCGGCAACGCCTCCGGCGGATTCCGGGGCTTCGGCGGCCCGAGCAAGGGCCGCGACCTCACCGCATCGGTGACGCTGGAGTTCACGACCGCCATTCACGGCGACACGGTTGAGCTGCAGGCCAGCGCCGGCCGGCCGCTCAAGGTACGGATCCCCGCCGGTGTCGCCGACGGGCAGAAGATCCGGTTGAAGGGCAAGGGCGAACCGAGCCCGGACGGTGGCGCCGCCGGCGACCTCGTGCTCTCGGTGACCGTGCGCCCGCATCCGGTGTTCGAACGCGACGGCCTCAACCTGCGCGTCGACGTGCCGGTCACCTTCGTCGAGGCAACCCTCGGCGCCACCATCGAGGTACCCACCCTGGGCGGGCCACCGGTCAAGCTCAAGGTGGCGCCCGGCACACCGAGCGGACGGGTCTTGCGAGTCAAGGGCCGCGGCGTCGTCACCGACAAGGGCACCGGCGACCTGCTGGCGACCGTGCAGGTCGCGGTACCCAGCCACCTGTCGGGCGACGCGCGCGAGAAGCTCGAAGCGTTCGCGGCATCCATGCCTGATGAGAACCCGCGCACCGATCTGATCGCCCGGGCGCGCGGATAGGCGAGGGTCGACCATGGGATTGGCAGGCGGCCCCAACGGGGGCATGGACGAGAACTCCCCGATCTTCGCGATCACGGTCGCGGCCGAGCTCGCCGGCATGCATCCCCAGACGCTGCGCCAGTACGACCGGCTCGGCATCGTGTCGCCCACCCGCACCCCCGGCAAGTCGCGCCGGTACTCGATGCGCGACATTGTGAAGCTGCGCGAGGTGGCGCGGCTCAGCGGGGAAGGGCTGAACCTCGAGGGCATTCGCCGAATCATCGACCTCGAAGACATGGTGAGCACGCTGCAGGCCAGGGTGCGCGACCTCGAGGCGACCCTCGCCGATGAGCTGCTCACCCGGCCCGGCCGTCGCGTGTTCGCGGCCGGACAGGACGGCGACGTGGTGACCCTCCGTGCTGGCACGCGCACCCCGCGCAACACCCAAATCATGGTCTGGAATCCGCTGCGGCGCAGGTAGCGCCGAACGTACCCGCGAGTGCGTGCCCCGGAAAGTGTGGGCAGAACGAGCAGTCCCATCGGGCCAGTGACGTGTCACGATATGTCAAATGGCACCCTTACCCGAAGGATTTTCGCCCCCGACGATTCTCGACGTCGCGAGGCGAGCAGGCGTATCCCGAACCACCGTGTCCCGGGTGCTCAACGAGCCCGACAGCGTGTCGAAGGACGCCCTTGAGCGGGTGCAGCAGGCGGCGGCCGAACTGAACTACGTGCCGAGCAGCATCGCGCGCAGCCTGCGCAGCGGTCGCAGCGGCACCATCGCGCTGCTGGTGCGTGACTTCACCCAGCCGTTCAACGGGGCGCTCGCCAAAGCGGTGGCGCACGCCGCGGACACTCGCGGCCTGAACGTCGTCGTCGCCGATCTCGGCAACGACCACGACCGGCTGGCCCAGGTCCTTACCCGGCTGTCCAGGCAGGGCATTGACGGCATCATCATCGCCACCGGAGATGACGTCTCATCCGGCCTGGTCCGCGACGCTCTCGCGGCGGCCACCGCCCGCGGCATCGCCGTGGGCATCACGGTCGGCGACCCCGGCGACCTCGACATTTCGGCGCTCCGCGTCGACTACCGGCAGGTCGGTGCCGCGGCCACCGCGCACCTGCTGGAACGCGGCGCCCGGAACATCGTGCTGCTGCCGGGGCCGCTCGGAGGCTTCCACTCCGAAGAGCTGCGCGACGGCTACGTCGAGAGCATCGCCGGCCACGGCGCCGAGCGCGTGGCCTGGATCAACTATTCGTACGACGACAGCCTGCGCGCGCTGACCAGCCAGCTCAGCGCCGACCCCGACGTTGACGGCATCGTGGCGGGCACCGTGCCGATCGCGCTCGGCGCCATCCGGGCGCTGGAGGCCTTCGGTCGCCGCGTCCCCAGCGACGTGGCCCTGATCGCCTGCGAGGAGCTGCCACTCGCCCGCCAGGCCCGCCCGGCGATCAGCAGCGTGGCCATCGATATTGACCGCGTCGGACACGAGATGGTGCGCATGGTGAGCGTGGCGATGAGCGGCGGACTGCCGGAGCCGATCGAACTGCTCCCGCTGCAGATCCTGCGGGAGACGTCGTAGGTTTCGAAACGGCCCTGTGCGCCTACTCAACCGGCGGGAAGGTCGCTGGTTGAGCCCCGTCGGAACCCTCGCTCAACCGGCGAAGCACCAGAGCATGGGACCATGGATGCCGTGGCTGACTTCTCGCTCGATGAGCTCCGGCGCTGGCCGGATGTTGAGGCCGACAACCTGTTCGCGGTCGACGCGGCCGACCGGTTGCTGCTCGCCGAGGCAGGAGGCGCCCTGACCGGTGCCGACGTCGTCGTGATCGGCGACCGCTATGGCGCACTGACACTGGGCGCGCTGCTCGAGCGCGGCGCCCGCAGCGTGAGGGTGCACCAGGACCCGCTGAGCGGCGAAATGGCGCTGGACAACAACGCGAACGGGTGGGATGTCGCGTTCAGCCGACACCCGCTCGACCCGTCACTCGTGGCCGGCGCCCGCGTGATTTTGCTGCGTTTGCCACGCAGCCTGGACGCGCTTGACGAGATTGCCGAACTCATCGCCCGGCACGCCGACCCCGACGGGGTGCTGTTCGCCGCCGGCATGGTGAAGCACATGAGCGTCGCGATGAACGAGGTGCTCGGCCGCCACTTCGCCCGGCTCGACGTGAGCCGCGCCGAGCACAAGGCCCGCATGCTGACGGTGCGGGAGCCTGCCCCGAACGTCGGTCCCGACCAGCCGGACACCTGGCCCCGCCGCACCTTCGACGACGAGCTCGGGCTGTGGGTGTGCGCGCACGGCGCCGCGTTCGCCGGCACCAAGGTGGACATCGGCACCCGGTTCCTGCTCTCCGCACTGGAAGCGGCGCTGGATGAGAATCGTCTGCCGGCATCCGATGCCATTGATCTCGGCTGCGGAACCGGCGTGATCACCGCCTGGCTCGCCCAACGCGGCTACCAGGTACTCGCCACCGACCAGTCGTCGGCCGCAGTCGCTTCGGCCCGGGCAACAGCGATCGCGAACGACGTTGCCGACCTCGTCACCGTGCAACGCGACGATGCGCTCAGCGCCCAACCGGATGCCTCCGCCCCGCTGATCGTGCTCAACCCGCCGTTTCACATCGAGTCGGCGGTGCACGCGGGGATCGCTGTGAAACTGTTCCAGGATGCCGGCCGGGTGCTCGAACCCGGCGGCGAGCTCTGGACGGTGTGGAACTCCCACCTGGCCTACAAGGCGGCGCTGACCCGGCTGGTCGGCCCCACCCGCGAGGTGGCCCGCAACCCCAAGTTCACGGTCACGGTGTCCACCCGCCGCGCCTGACAGCACGTCCGCGGTGGCCGGACGCCGCGACATCCGGTGCAGCCGTAGCCAAGCGAGCGGGGGCGGCGCTAGCTTGGCCTCAACCAGCGCTCCTCGACATGCCCTGAGCAGCGTTGCACCGAGGGGAGTAGGACAATGACCGCGATCGCATTCATCGGCCTCGGCCACATGGGCCTGCCCATGGCCGTCAACCTGGTGTCCGCCGGATACCAGGTCACCGGGTTCGACATCACGCAGGCAGCGGTCGATGCCGCCCGCGACCGCAACCTCACCGTCGCGAATAGCGCGACTGAGGCCGCGACATCCGCCGACGTGGTGATCACCATGCTGCAAACCGGCGATCAGGTCACCGGCCTCTACACGGGAGGACTGCTCGACATCGCCCGCCCGGGCACGCTGTTCATCGACTCCTCCACGATCGCGGTCGACGATGCGCGCGCCGCCCACCAGCTGGCCGTGGCCGCCGGGCACCGGAACCTGGATGCGCCCGTCTCCGGCGGCGTGGTCGGTGCCGAGGCGGCGACGCTGGCGTTCATGGTCGGCGGCGCCGACCGTGACTTCGCCGAGGCGGAGCCGATTCTGCAGGCGATGGGCAAGCGAGTGGTGCACTGCGGCGCATCCGGCCTCGGCCAGGCGGCGAAGGTGTGCAACAACCTGATCCTCGGCGCCTCGATGATCGCGGTGAGCGAGGCTTTTGTGCTCGGCGAAAAGCTGGGACTGACCCACCAGGCGCTGTTCGATGTGGCCTCCAACGCGTCAGGGCAGTGCTGGGCGCTCACCACGAACTGCCCGGTGCCGGGCCCCGTACCGACCAGCCCGGCGAACCGCGCCTACCAACCCGGCTTTGCCGGCGCCCTGATGGCCAAGGACCTCGGACTCGCCGAGCACGCCGTCGCCGCCACCGGCGTGCACGCCGAACTAGGATCATTGGCGAGCGCCATGTACCGGCGGTTCGCCGACGAGGGCGGTGCCGGGCTCGACTTTTCGGCAATCATCACCGACATCCGCGCACGCAGCGCAGGGGAAGGACCGGCGTGACCGACTACGAGACGATCCAGGTTGAGCGACGCGGACGCGTCGGCATCATCACACTGAACCGACCGAAAGCCCTGAACGCCCTGAACGGCGCGCTGATGAACGAGGTGATCACCGCCGCCACCGAGTTCGACGCCGACCCCGGCATCGGCGCCATCCTGCTCACCGGGTCGGAGCGTGCCTTCGCTGCCGGCGCCGACATCACCGAGATGGCGCAACAGAGCTTTCAGGATGTCGCGAGCACGCAGTTGTTCGCGCCGTGGGACCGATTCGTGGCCGTCCGCACCCCGACGATCGCCGCGGTTGCCGGCTACGCACTCGGCGGAGGTTGCGAGGTGGCGATGATGTGCGATTTCATCATCGCCGCGGACAGCGCGAAGTTCGGCCAGCCGGAGATCAACCTCGGCGTCATCCCCGGGATGGGCGGCACGCAGCGGCTCACCCGCGCGATCGGCAAGGCCAAGGCGATGGAGCTGATCCTCACCGGCCGAACGATGGATGCCGCGGAAGCCGAGCGCTCGGGGCTGGTGGCGCGAGTAGTTCCCGCCGCCACCCTGTTCGACGACGCCCTCGCCACAGCCACTCTTATCGCCGAGAAGTCGCTGCCGGCGGCCCAGGCCGCGAAGGAGGCGGTGAACGTCGCCTTCGAGTCAAACCTCGCCGAGGGAGTGCGGTTCGAGCGGCGGGCGTTCCACAGCATGTTCGCGCTCGACGACCAGAAGGAAGGCATGGCGGCGTTCACCGAGAAGCGCGCGCCCGAGTTCACGCACGGCTGATGCCGTGGCCATGCTCTCGGCCGTAGTGACCGTCGAGGGGCAGTTCGAACACCAGCTCACGGCCGTCTTCGTCATCCCACTGCTCGCCGACCTGGACGAACCCGAAGTGCGCGATCACCGCCAGTGAGCCAACGTTGTCCGGCGCGATCGAGGCCCGAACGACCGCGACGTCGTCCCGGCTGGCACGATCGAGGAGCAGCGCCAATGCGGCTCGGGCGTACCCGTTGCGGCGGTGCGCCGGATCCACCGAATAGGCGACCTCAACCGAGTCCGCGGCATCTGGGGCGGAATGAAACCCGGCATGCCCCACCACCTCGCCGCGGTCGGTGAGCAGCAGCCGGGCGATCCAGTCGAGATCGACGGGGGTGCGCTGCACCTGCTGCAGGCGCAGCCGCCAGAGCCAGCCGTACTCGCCGATGTACGGGGTGACCGTCACACCGCTCAGGCTGCTGGCGGAACGCAGGTCGCCCGCCGCCAGCGTGGCCACCAGCGGCAGCGTCTGAGGGAGCAGTCGTACCTGTGGCGTCATCCGGTTCTCCATCAGGGGTCTCCCTCGTCTATCGGAAGCATAGATCCCGCTCGAATACTCGCCTCGGTGCGCGCTCCGGTTCTACACTCACGTCAAAGCCGACAGAAGGAGCCCGTGCCATGACCGAGAGGATCGCAATCATCGGGGGCGGCATCGTGGGCATCGCGCTGGCGCGCGCCCTGGTGCAGCGGGGCATCGGCGAGGTCACGGTGTTCGAGAAGGAACACCGGCTCGCCGCACATCAGACCGGGCACAACTCGGGCGTCGTGCACGCTGGCCTCTATTACAAGCCCGGCTCACTGAAGGCGCAGCTCTGCGTGGCCGGGCGGGAGGCCGTCCGCGACTTCTGCCAGGAGAAGAACCTGCCTTACCGGGAGGTCGGCAAGCTCGTCGTCGCCGTGGACGAGTCCGAACTGGCGGCGCTCGCCGACATTGAGCAGCGGGCCAGGGCAAACGGGGTTCCGGATCTCGCCCGCATCGATGACGTCGCCCAACTGCGCAGCCTCGAGCCCCACGTCGCCGGGGTGGCGGCGGTGCATTCCCCGCACACCGCGGTCGTCGACTACGCGGCCATCACCGAGGCGATGGCCGGTGACGTGCGCGCGGCGGGCGGCAGCATCCTGCTCGGCCAAGAGGTCGTCGCGATGCAGGTCGAGGGCGACACCGTGCGGGTGCGCACCGCGGTGTCTGAGCACGTCTTCGACCGGGTGATCGCCTGCGCCGGACTGCAGTCCGATGTCGTCGCGCGCCTGGTCGGCGCCGACCCGTCGCCGAAGATCCTGCCCTTCCGCGGCGAGTACTGGTCGCTGAACCCCGACCGGAACGACCTGGTCAGCGGCATGATCTACCCGGTGCCCGACCCGCGCTTCCCGTTCCTCGGCGTGCACTTCACCCGCGGCGTCTACGACGACATCCACGTCGGCCCGAACGCCGTGCCCGCCCTGGCCCGGGAGGGCTACGACTGGCTGACCGTGTCGCCGAAGGACACCTGGGACTCGCTGCGCTGGCCGGGCGCCGCAGCCCTGGCAAAGAAGCACTGGCGGATGGGCGCCGACGAGATCAGCGGGTCGCTGCTCAAGCCGCTCTACTACCGCAAGGCCCGCCGCTTCATCCCGGAGCTGCGGATGTCGGATCTCACCGCGAAGACCGCGGCCGGCGTGCGCGCCCAGGCCTGGGGACGAGACGGTGCGCTGCTCGACGACTTCGCGGTGGACCAGGTGGGCCCGGTGACCCTGCTGCGCAACGCCCCATCTCCCGCGGCGACATCCTCGATGGCGATCGCCAACCACGTGATCGACCAGTACGTAACCCACCCGTTGGTTGAGTAGGCGCGAAGCGCCGTATCGAAACCTCGGGATCGAACAGGTGAGCGCGAGGAGCAGGCTCGAGACCTCCTCCTCGCGCTCCGACGACAGCCAGCCGGCCTACCCGCGAGATGCACCCGTCATAATCGCGACGGCGTCGGTCATGGAGTGCGACTGCGGAGTGATCGTCGCGGCCTTCTTTCCGAGCCGTTGGATGTGGATGCGGTCGGCCACACCGAACACGTGCGGCATGTTGTGCGAGATCAGAATCACCGGGACGCCGCGGTCGCGGAGGTTCTTGATCAGCTCGAGCACCTGGTTCGACTCGCGGACGCCGAGAGCTGCCGTGGGCTCATCGAGCACAACGACCTTCGAGCCGAACGCGGCGGCGCGGGCAACAGCGACGGCCTGCCGCTGACCGCCCGAGAGGTTCTCCACCGCCACGGTGACGTCTTGCAGCGTCGTGATTCCGAGCGCCTTCACCTCGTCTTTCGCCTTCTGCCGCATGCCCTTCTGGTCGACCACACGGAATACCGAGCCGAGAATGCCCTTCTTGCGTTCTTCGCGGCCGAGAAACAGGTTGGCCGCCACGTCGAGCGCGGGCGAGACAGCGAGGTTCTGGTACACCGTCTCGATGCCGGCCGCGCGGGCGTCCTGCGGACGCTTAAAGTGCACCTGCTTCTCGTCGAGGAAGATATCGCCCTCGTCAGGGATTTCCGCGCCCGTGAGGCACTTGATGAGGGTGGACTTGCCCGCGCCGTTGTCGCCGATGATGGCGAGCACCTCGCCAGGGTAGAGCTCGAGACTCACCCCATCGAGGCCGACGACGCGGCCAAACGTTTTCACGAGACGGCGGGCCCGGAGAACCGGCGTGCGCGTCTCCACGGGCGCGGCGCCTGCGGCAGGGGCCGCTGTGGTGTCAGTCATTTGCGTACCTTTCGGATCCACTGGTCGATAGAGACGGCGGCGATGATCAGCACACCGACGGCGAAGGTCTGCCAGAGCACGTCGAGTCCCGCGAGCGAGAGGCCGTTGCGGAACACTCCAACGATCAGCGCACCGAGGAGTGTGCCCCACACAGTGCCGCGACCGCCGAACAGGCTTGTGCCACCGATGACGACGGCGGTGATGGAATCGAGGTTGAGATCTACTCCGGCGTTCGGTGACGCGGCGTTCGACCGTCCAATCTGAATCCATGCGCCGACCGCAAGGATGGCGCCCGCCGACAGATAGACGCTCATCAGTACTCGGTTCACCCGGATGCCGGCGAGACGTGCCGACTCCTTGTCATCGCCAACCGCGTAGACGTGGCGACCCCATGCGGTCTTCTGAAGGATGAGCGCGATTACCACGTAGAGGACGAGCATCATGACCACGCCGACTGTGAAGTTCACCCCGGCGATGTTGAAGGTCGTGCCAGTCCAGGTGAGGAGCGCGGGCATCTCGGCGCCGCGGATGGTGGCGCCACCCGAGTAGAGCAGAGTCAGTGCGACGAAGATGTTCAGCGTGCCGAGGGTGGCGATGAAGGGCGGTAGCTTCAGTCGGGTCACGAGGAAGCCGTTGAAGGCACCCGCCGCGAGGCCCACGATGAGCCCGAGGAGGATGCCGAGCACGGCGGGCAGCCCGAGCTGCACGGTGCCCTGTGCCATGACCATGGAGCTCAGCACCATCACCGCGCCGACCGAGAGGTCGATGCCCGCGGTGAGGATGATGAGGGTCTGAGCGATCGCCAGGGTGCCGACGACGGCCACCTGCTGCGTGATGAGCGACAGGTTGGCCGGGTTGAGGAAGCGGTCGTTCAGGAGGCCGAAGACGATCACGGCGATCACGAGCACGATAGCCGGGCTGAGTGCCGGGTACCGGTGCAGCGCGCCGCGGATTCGGCTGAGCGGGGTACTGCGGTCGAGGAACTCCTCGGCCAGGTCGAGCTCCGAGGTTGGGGGCTCGCTCTTGGTGTTCTGAGTCACGTTAATACTCCGATGTCTTCATTGACCGGTGTGGTGATCGGGCCTAGCCCCAGCAGATTTCGCTGCCCTCGGCAGTGGTGATGGACTCGACGCCTTCCTGCGGGTCGTCCGTTACCAGGGCGACCCCGGTGTTGTAGAAGTTGAGACCTTCACTGGTTTCAGGTGTTTCGCCAGTGGTCACGAGGTCATGGATCGCCTGCACGCCGAGTTCGGCCATCTTGATCGGGTACTGCTGGCTTGTCGCGTCGATGATGCCCTGAGCCACCTGGTCGACGCCGGCGCATCCGCCGTCAACGGAAACGAGGATGATGTCTTCATTCCCGGCCGCCTTGAACGCCTGGTATGCCCCATAGGCCGCAGGCTCGTTGATCGTGTAAACCACGTTGATGTCGGGGTTCTGCGACAGCAGCGTCTCGGCTGCGGTGCGACCGCCATCCTCGGCGCCCTGGGAAGCTTCATTGCCGACGATCTCGTAGTCGCCGCCCTGGCCGCCGCTGTAGGTACCGGTCGGTTCCTCGTCGCCGTTCTTGGTCTCGTCGGCAAGGTCAATGCCCATCCCGTCGAGGAAGCCCTGATCGCGGTCGACATCGACCGTGACGACCTTGTCGTCGAACAGGTCGATCATGGCGATCGTGGCCTTCTCCCCCGCGAGTTTCGCTGCGGTCCACTGGCCGATCAGCTGGCCAGCCTCGAAGTTGTCGGTCGCGAACGTGATGTCCACAGACTCGGGGTCGCTGGGCTCCGTGTCGAGCGCGATGACATAGAGGCCGGCATCGCGAGCCTTCACCATGGCATCTTCGACACCGGGGCCGTTGGGGGTGATCAGGATGCCGGCATCCCCCTTGGAGATGGCGTTCTCCACCGCCTGGATCTGAGTGTCCTCGTCGCCGTCCTCCTTGCCCGCGGCCAGGGTGAGGTCGACGCCCAGCTCGTCGGCGGCCGTCTGGGCGCCCTCCTGCATCGAAACGAAGAACGGGTTCGTGGTCGTCTTCACGATCAGCGAAACTCCGACCGGTTCACCGTCTCCGTTCGTCGGAGTGTCGGTCGAGCCGCCCGAGCTGCATCCGGTGATGGCGAGCGCGCCGGCCGCGACCAGCGATCCGGCCGCAATAAGGCGGCGACGGACTGCGCCAGGTGCTGCGTGATTCATCGTTGAATCTCCTCTGGTGGGGAACCGTTGCCGCTTTGACAACGATGTCATTCATAGGTCTAACCCAAAGGAATGTGTATAGTCAAGGGGGTACCGGCACATTGGAGAGCGAGTTGTGACACCGTTGTCAATCACTAACAGCACTGAAGCGGCCGACATCGACCGCTCCCGGCCGACGATGCGCCAGGTCGCCGCGCTGGCAGGCGTGGGCATCAAGACCGTCTCCCGCGTGATCAACGGTGAGCCCAATGTGTCGGCCGCGACAACTGCGAAGGTCACGGCGGCAGCCCGCACACTGAACTACCAGCCTGACCTGCACGCCGGCAACCTTCGCCGAGCCGACGGCCGCACACGTACCCTCGGCCTGCTCATCGGCAGCGTGGGTAATCCGTTCGCCGGGGCCGTCCATCGGGCCGTCGAGGATGCCGCGCTGGAACACGGCGTCGGTGTCCTCGCCTCGAGCCTCGACGACGATGCCGCTCGCGAGCAACAGGCGGTAACGGCCTTCCTGCGCCGCCGCGTCGACGGCCTGATCCTCACCACGGTTTCCGAAAGCCAGGCGTACCTTGCGCCGGAGCTGCGGCGCGGCACGCCCGTCGTCTTCGTTGACCGCGAACCCGCGGGTATCACATCCGATGTCGTGGTCAGCGACAACGCGGAGGGCGCCGCCCGCGCGACCCGGCACCTGCTCGAGCATGGCCATCGGCGGCTCGCCTATCTCGGCGACCGCCCCACCATCCAAACCGCTCGCGAGCGCCGCCGCGGTTTCCTCGAGGAGCTCGGCCGGGCCGGGGTCGCCACCCGCGACGTGCCCGTGATCGAAGGGCTCCACGACGAGGAGTCGGCGCGAGTCGCGACGCTCGCCCTCTTCGACTCGTCGACTCCGCCGACCGCGATTTTCAGCGCGCAGAACCTCGTGACGATCGGCGTCATCCACGCGCTTCGCGAACTCGGCCGGCACCACGACACCGCGCTCGTCGGATTCGACGACGTGGCGCTCGGCGACCTGCTCGACCCCGGGATCACCGTGATCGCTCAGGACCCTCAGCAGATCGGCCGCATCGCCGCAGAGCGCGTCTTCGCGCGACTGGGCGGAGACGCCTCCCCCGCGGTGCGCACGATCGTGCCGACGCGACTTATCCAACGCGGGTCCGGTGAGATCCCGCCCCGGCAGGAGGGCTGATCGGATGCCACAGTCACCACCCACTCGGCGCATTACCGTCGTTGGCGACGCCCTCATCGACGAACTTCGCGATCAGGACGGATCACGCGAGTTCGTCGGCGGTGCCGCACTCAACGTCGCAGTAGGCCTCGCCCTGCTCGGCCAGCCGGTCACGCTCGTCGCCATGGTCGGCGCCGATGAGCCCGCCGTGCGCATCCGTGCCCATCTGAACGAGTACGGAGTGCGGCTCGTCGAGAGTCCCTCGGCGCATGGCACTTCGCGGGCGATTTCCGACCGCGCCGACGGCGAGCCCCGCTACGAATTCAACGAGGCTGCGAAGCGGCGCGCCATCCGGTTCGACGACGCGACACGTCAGGCGCTCGATGAGGCCGACCTCGTCGTGGTGAGCTGCTTCCCGTTCGATGATGCGGACCAGTATGCGCAGCTCGTCGAGGCGATCGCCCGGCCCGCTCAGCGACTGATCGTCGATGGGAACCCGCGGGCCGGGATGCTCGTCGACCGGGAGCGCTTCCTCGACAATCTCGAGGACTTCGCGTCGCGGGCGTTGCTCGCGAAAGTGGGCGACGAGGATGCCGACCTGCTGCTCGGCGATACACTCGACGCGTTCGTCGAACGGCTCAGGGCGCCTCGGCCGGGCGGCGCGCCCGGCCCCGGCGCGATCCTTGCCACGGCGGGCCGCGACGGCGCGACCCTGTTCCACGACGGCCAGTCCGTGCACGCCCCGATCGTGCCGCTGCCCGGGCCGGTCGTCGACACGATGGGCGCGGGCGATGCGACCCTGGCCGCCATGGTGCGACGCATCGCCGTCGACGGGGTGCCCACCACGAGTGCGGCGTGGGCGAAAGCACTGCACGAATCGATGGTGATCGCGGCCGCGACGGTGCGCCACGAGGGGGCCCTGCTGCGGGTGCCGCACGCCCCCTCCGCTGGTTGAGGAGCGAGCGCGAGCGAGCGTGCCGCCCCTTCGTTGGTTGAGGAGCGCCCGCCGAAGTCGGCCGCGTCTCGAAACCCGTCCCCGCCGCCCCAGTCGGATCGCCCGGGACCCGCAGCGCGTCTTCGGGGCGAAGCAGGCCTGGGCGTGCGTGTTCGGCGCTGCCCTGCTGGCGGTCATCATTGCGGCCCGGCTCTGGTACCCGACGACGCCGCGCTCGCCCGGAATGACGCCCTCACCCTCGCCGCCGTCGCGATCCAGATCATCATGCTGGCGACCCGGCTCTTACGTCAACGGGTTCCGTTTTTAGAGTGGTGGCGCTGCGGCGCTGACTGTTCGCCGAGAGCAAATGTTCGCAACTGGCGCGGCACTCAGGCCGCACCATAAACTTGAGCCGTTCAGACTCAACTTTGAAGTGGAGTAACACGGATGGCAAACATGCAGGGCGCCTCGGGCACGCAGGATGAGCAGAAGTCGGCCCTCGAGCAGTTCGGGATCAACCTCACCGAGATCGCGCGGGCCGGCAAGCTCGACCCGGTGATCGGCCGCGACGCCGAGATCCGCCGGGTCAGCCAGGTACTCACCCGGCGCACCAAGAACAACCCGGTCCTGATCGGGGAGCCCGGCGTCGGCAAGACCGCCGTGGTCGAGGGGCTCGCCCAGCGCATCGTCGCCGGCGACGTCGCCGACAGCCTGAAGGGCAAGCAGCTGATCGCGCTCGACATCGCAGCCCTGGTGGCGGGTGCCATGTACCGCGGCCAGTTCGAGGAACGCCTGAAGAGCGTGCTCAAGGAGATCAACGAAGCCGAGGGCCAGATCATCACCTTCGTCGACGAACTGCACCTGCTGATGGGCGCCAGCGGCGGAGAGGGCTCGGTCGCGGCATCCAACATGCTGAAGCCGATGCTGGCCCGCGGCGAACTGCGCCTGATCGGCGCCACCACCCTGAACGAATACCGCGAATACGTCGAGAAGGATGCCGCGCTGGAACGCCGCTTCCAGCAGGTGTACGTCGGGGAGCCGAGCGTCGAAGACACCGTCGCCATCCTGCGCGGACTCAAGGAACGCTACGAGGCACACCACAAGGTGTCCATTGCCGACGGCGCACTGGTGGCCGCGGCATCCCTCAGCAACCGCTACATCACCGGCCGCCAACTGCCGGACAAGGCCATCGACCTCGTCGACGAGGCCGCCAGCCGCCTGAAGATGGAGATCGACTCCTCCCCGGTCGAGATCGACGAACTGAAACGCGCCGTCGACCGGCTGAAGCTCGAAGAGCTCGCCCTGAAGAAGGAGAAGGACGACGCCTCGAAGGCCCGTTTGGAGAAACTCCGCGAGGAGATGGCCACCAAGCAGGCGTCGCTGGACACCCTCGAGACAGCGTGGGCCGCCGAGAAGGCCAGCCTGCAGGATGTCGGCGAGCTCAAGACCAAGCTGAACGACGCCCGTATCGACCTCGACAAGGCGATGCGCGAGGGCCGCTACGAGGATGCCGCGCGGCTGAACTACGAGGTGATCGCAAGCATCGAGAAGCAGATCGCCGCGGCCGAATCGGAGGAGCCGAAGGGCCCCCGCATGGTCAACGACCAGGTCACCGACGAGGACATCGCCGCCGTGGTCGCGGCCTGGACCGGCATCCCGGTGGACAAGCTCACCCAGGGCGAGACCGAGAAGCTGCTGCACCTCGAGCAGGAGCTCGGCAAGCGCCTGATCGGGCAGAAGGAAGCGGTGACCGCGGTGAGCGAGGCGGTCCGCCGCACCCGCGCCGGCATCGCCGACCCGAACCGGCCCACCGGCTCGTTCCTGTTCCTCGGCCCGACCGGTGTCGGCAAGACCGAACTCGCGAAGGCGCTCGCCGAGCACCTGTTCGACGACGAGAAGGCCATGGTGCGCATCGACATGAGTGAATACGGCGAGAAGTTCTCGGTGTCTCGCCTGGTCGGCGCCCCTCCCGGCTACGTCGGCTACGAGCAGGGTGGTCAGCTGACCGAGGCCGTGCGGCGACGCCCGTACTCGGTGATCCTGTTCGACGAGGTGGAGAAGGCCCACCCCGAAGTGTTCGACGTGCTGCTGCAGGTGCTCGACGACGGCCGGCTCACCGACGGGCAGGGTCGCACGGTCGACTTCCGCAACACCATCCTGATCCTCACCTCGAACCTTGGCAGCCCGATCCTGATCGACCCGTCGCTGGGTTGGGACGAGAAGAAGCAGGGCGTGCTCGACCTGGTGCGGCAGGCGTTCAAGCCGGAGTTCGTCAACCGGCTCGATGACATCGTGGTGTTCTCCCCGCTGTCCATGGAGGAGCTCGGCGAGATCGTGGAACTGTACATCGACCGGCTCTCCAAGCGGCTCGCCGGCCGCCGGCTCGAGCTGGCGGTCACCCCGGATGCGCGGCGCTGGCTGGCCGAGCGCGGCTACGACCCGGTCTACGGGGCGCGCCCGCTGCGCCGCCTGATGCAGCACGAGATCGATGACAAGCTCGCCAGTGAGTTGCTGGCCGGAGAGATCCGCGACTTCGACACGGTGCGGGTGAGCATCGCTGACGACGGCGACGGTCTCGTCGTTGAGAGGTTCGACCCGGCGTTGGTTTAACCGGATGTCGCGGTCGCTCGGCACCCGCATCACGACCTGGCTGCGCTCCTCGAGCACGCAGTCCCATCTGCTGATGGCGGCGAAGTCCGCGATCGCAGCCGGTGTCGCCTGGGCGGTGGCCGGGCTGGTTCCGGGCCCTGCGGCGGAGTACCCGTATTACGCACCGCTCGGCGCCGTCATCGCGATGACGCCGACCATTGCGCGATCCGTGAAGAGCGGGCTGCAGACGATTCTCGGACTGGCGCTGGGGGCGGTGATTGCCGTCGGCGTGATCGCGCTCGGCCGGCCCACACCGCTCACCGTCGGACTGGCGGTGGGCGTGGCTGTGCTCTTAGCGAGTGCCCGCCTGTTCGGGGAGCAGCGCAGCTGGGTGGCGTCGGCGGCACTCTTCGTGCTGCTGATCGGATACTCACAGGCCGAGGAGTACTCGTTCGGCTACATCGTGCAGATGCTGATCGGTGTCGTGATCGGGCTGATCGTGAACTACCTGTTCCCGCCGCTCTACCTGAGCGAGGGGCAACGCGCCCTGAACACCGGTCGGCAGGCGGCCGAGCGTCGGTTACGCAAACTGGCCGACCGGCTGGAAAGCGACGACGCCGAGACGGATGACGACGGCGAGAAACTCCGGCAGGCGGTAGGTGCTGCCCGCTCGATGGTGGAGTCGGCGGGCGAGAGCCGCCGAGGCAACCCCCGGGCGCGGCGACATCCCGGCGCTTTCGAGAACGAGCAGAGGCAGTTGCGGGCGCTGGAACGGATCACCCGGTGCATCGAGGAGATCGGCGATATCGCCGAGGGCGCCGCCGACGAACCGCGCGAGCGGTACGAGCATTCGGACCTGCGGGTGCCGCTGGCTGCTGTCGCGCGCGACACCGCGGACGCGATCGACGCCTGGAACAACGGCACCCTCACCTCGGAGCGGCTGGATGACGCGGGGACGCAGCTAGCTGACCTGGTCGAGACAATCGAGGCCGCCGACGAGCGCGGTGCACCGGTGCGCGTGGCGATGACCGCATCGACCATGCTGCAGCGGATTCAGCTGGTGCTCAGCGGCTTCATTGACTGACACCCGGGTGGGTTGCGTCGCGGGCGATGGGCTCTGTTCATTCCCGGAGCCGCGCTGTGTCAGCGCAATGCCGGCATGACCTCACGCTCGAACAGGTCAATGCTCGACCGGTCGTACGCCGCTTCCGGGAAGTAGTGGATCGAGTAGCCGAGGCCGAGGTCCTTGAGCCCGGCCAGTCGCTCCGCCACCTGCTCCGGCGTGCCCACCCCGATCGCGCTGCCGCTGCGGTACTCGTGCACGAACTCCGCCGCCTTCTCGGCTCCCAGATACGGGGTAACCCGCGCCTCGATGGTGTCGATTCGTGCCGTGACATCCGCCTCAGACGTGCCGAGGATCGTGTTGTAGTTCGCGCTCCGCACGATCGCGCCGAAGTCGCGGCCGAGGTCGGCGCAGTGTTGCTCCAGGATTCCGCTCTTGTGGGCGAACCCGGTGGGGTCGCCCGAGAAGTTGGTGTAGTTCGCGTACTGCGCCGCGATCCGCAGGGTCACCTTCTCGCCGCCTCCGGCGATCCAGATCGGGATGCCGCCGGCTTGCAGCGGCATGGGCTGCACGATCGCGTCATCCACCTGGTAATGCTTGCCGGCGAGGCTCGCGCGACCGGTGGTCCAGGCCTGCTTCATGATCTGCACGCCCTCGTCAAGGCGGGCCAGGCGCTCACCGACGCCGGGGAAGCCGTAGCCGTACGCTCGCCACTCGTGCTCGTACCAGCCCGCGCCGATGCCCATCTCGATGCGGCCGCCCGAGATGAGGTCGGCGGTGGCCGCCACCTTGGCGAGGTACACGGGGTTGCGGTAGCTCATACAGGTGCACATCTGGCCGAGCCGCACCCGGGAGGTGGTGGCCGCGAAGGCCGCCATCAGCGTCCACGCCTCGTGCGTGGCCTCGTCGGTGGCCACCGGCACGGTGTGGAAGTGGTCGTACACCCAGATCGATTCCCACGGACCGGCGTCGGCATGCCTCGCGAGATCGCTCATCGCCGTCCACTGGTCGGCCGGGTCGATACCGACCAGATCGTGACGCCAACCCTGCGGGACAAACATGCCGAATCTCATGGTCCGACCCTAGGGCAGCAGGCCTAGGAAAAGAGAATCACGCGCTTCTGCCCGTCGGTGTCCTCCTCGAACGCCCGCGCGGCATCCGTCGCCCGGTAGCTGCCACCGATCCGCTGCACGATGACCCCCGAGTTCGCCAGCACCGCCACCTGCTCGAGCAGCTCTCGCGTGGGCTGGGTGAACTGGGACTCCGCCGCAACGCCGGCCTCCTCCGCCTTCGCGGGGTCGTGCACGGTGGTGGTGCTCATCGACAGCATCCGTCCGCCGCGCTTCAGCAGTGCGTAATACGGCGCGGGGTCGATTCCGGATGACGCGTCGTAGATCGCGTCGAGATCGCTCAGTTCGCTCATCCAGGTGTCGTCGGTGTAGTCGAAGACCTCGTCGGCGCCGATGCTCGTCAAATAGCTGGCCTCGCCGGCGGCGTCGCTTCCGTACACGGTCGCGCCACGGTCTTTCGCGACCTGCACCGCCACGCTGCCGATCGCACCGGCGGCGCCGAGGACCAGGATCGTGGTGCCCTCCCCCACCTGCAGCGCGTTGATGGCCTGCACCGCACTCGCGGCGACCAGTGGAAGCGCCGCGACATGCGGGTCGTCGAGGTCTTGCGGGGCGCGCGCGGTGAAGTCAGCGGATGCCACGGCGTAGTCGGCGAACGCGCCGGTTCCGCCGAGCAGCAAACCGGCTTGCCCGAACACCCGCTCCCCCGGTTCCAGGTGGGTGACGCCGGCGCCGACTTCCTCGACGGTGCCCACGAAGTCGCCGCCCGCCGTGGCCGGCAGCTCGAGCGGCAGGTTCTGCTGCATGTCGCCGTCGATCACGGCCTTGTCGATCCTGTTGATGCTGCCGGCGGCGACCTTGACGAGCACCTGTCGCTCTCCGGGAGTGCTGCGGCCGGTGGCACCCGTGACCTCGATGGTGCCGTACTCGATGATCTGAACTGCGGTCATGGCGATTCTCCCTCTGACAGTGAACCCTCGGCGGCGTGCCCGCTGAGTTCAATAGTCGGCGGTGGGAGCGGAATCCGCGAGGGGTGCGCTGCCCTGAGGAGTTAGCCGCCCGCGACGATGCCCGCGATGCGCGCCGGCACGGTGTCGTCCTGCAGGCTGGTGACATCCCCCAGCGCCCGGCCGTCGGCGATGTCGCCGAGCAGGCGGCGCATGATCTTGCCGGAGCGGGTCTTCGGTAGGTCCGGCACCACGATCACGTCGCGCGGTTTGGCGATCGCTCCGATGTGCTCGGCCACGTGCGCGCGCAGTTCGGCGAAGAACTGCGGCCGCAGGCCGTTCCAGTAGGCGGGGTCTTCGGTGTGCTGGCCCGCGGCGGGGATCACGAACGCGGCGATCGCCTGCCCGGTGATGTTGTCGTGCACGCCGACCACGCCGGCCTCGGCGACCAGCGGATGCGCCACCAGCGACGACTCGATCTCAATCGTGGAGAGCCGGTGGCCGGACACGTTGATCACGTCATCCACCCGGCCGAGCACCCAGATGTCGCCGTCCTCGTCCCATTTGGCGCCGTCGCCAGAGAAGAAGTAGCCCTGCTTCCAGTACTTCGCCCAATACGAGTCACGGTAGCGCTCGGGGTTGCCCCACACGGTGCGGGCAAGGCCCGGACCGGGCCGATCGACCACGAGGTAGCCGCCCTGCCCGTACGGCACGGTGTTGCCGTCCTCATCGACGATGCGGGTGCCGACGCCGGGCAGCGCCCGGTTGGCGGATCCCGGCTTCAGGGTGGAGACCCCGGGCAGCGGCGCCATGATCGCCGCCCCGGTCTCGGACTGCCACCAGGTGTCGACGATCGGCGCCTGCCCGCGGCCGATGTTCTGGTGGAACCAGACCCAGGCCTCCGGATTGATCGCCTCGCCGACGGTGCCGAGCAGGCGGATCGACGACAGGTCGTACTCGGCGGGCGCGCCATCCGGGAACCAGGTCATCAGCGTGCGGATCAGCGTCGGCGCCGTGTAGTAGGTGGTCACGCCGTAACGCTCGATGATCTCGAAGTGCCGCGCCTGATGCGGCGTGTTCGGGGTGCCCTCGTAGATCACCTGGCTGAGTCCGTTCGACAGTGGCCCGTAGATCTCGTAGGTGTGCGCGGTGACCCAGGCGAGGTCGGCGGTGCACCAGTGAACGTCGTCGGGCTTGGCGTCGAAGATCGCCCAGTGCGTGAAGTTCGCCTGGGTGAGGTAGCCGCCGCTGGTATGCACCAAACCCTTGGGCTTGCCGGTGGTTCCCGAGGTGTAGATGATGAACAGCGGCGTCTCGGCGTCGAAATATTCCGCTACATGCATATCGGATGCTGCGTCGACGGTGTCGTGCCACCACACGTCCCGGCCCTCGGTCCAGGGGATGTCGGAGCCGGTGCGGTTCACCACCAGCACGTGCTCGATGCTGGGGACTCCGGCGACCGCGGCATCCGCGTTCTCCTTGACCGCGACAGCGCCGCCGCGGCGGTACTGGCCGTCGGTGGTGATCAGCAGCTTCGCCTCGGTGTCCTCGACCCTGAAGCGGAGCGCCTCGGCGCTGAAACCGCCGAAAACCAGGGAATGGATGGCGCCGATGCGGGCCACCGCGAGGGTGGCGATCACGGTCTCGGGGATCACCGGCAGGTAGATCACGACCCGGTCGCCCTTACCGATGCCGAGGTCGGTGAGCGCGTTGGCGGCCTTCGCGACCTCGCGCTCGAGCTCGGCGTAGGTGATCGCGCGGCGGTCGCCGGGCTCCCCCTCGAAGTACAGGGCGACCTTGTCGCCGAGGCCGTTAGCCACATGCCGGTCGACGCAGTTCACCGCCACGTTCAGCGTGCCGCCGGAGAACCATTCCGCTTTCGGAATACTTAGGGTGTCTCCGCCGCTGGTTGAGCCTGTCGAAACCACCGGCTCCCACGTATGCGCCGTGTGCCACGGGGTGTGCCAGTCGAGCCGGCGGGCCTGCTCCTCCCAAAAGGCGACCGGATCGGCATCCGCCTTTTGCCACCAGCTGGCGTCGACATTCGCCTGTGCGGCGAAGCCGGCCGGAGCCGGAAAGCTGCGAGTCTCGGCGAGCAGGTTGGCGATGGTCGGACTATCAGGCATGCCAGCACACTACGGGCGCGGCTGGGCGCCCTCTAATCGGTTCGTAACGCGCGGAAACAGTTCGCGCCAGCCCGCGACATCCGAACCGCGTGGGGGGTCTCACAAGATGCGGCGCTACGTAGCCCGGCGCGGCGTGAGAAACCCCGCGCTGGCTGCTGAGAAGCACCGGACTGGTCCGCAGCCGTTCTAGGAGCGCACCACCACGAGCTCGTCGAGCGGCTTGCGTGCCCTCGGCGCCGCTTCGCGCTGCTGCAGCGATTCGGGCAGGTCTGTCGCGTCGCCGTGCCGGCCGACAGCGGTCACCGAGAGGGGAACGAGGCTCTCGGGCAGGTCGAACGCGGAGCGCAGGATGGCGGCGTCGAATCCGCCCATCTGGTGCACGGCCAGGCCGTCACTCACAGCCTGGATGGCGAGGTGGGCGACCGCCTGTCCGACGTCGTACGCACCCCACCGGTACGGGTTGCCGTGTGAGTCGTGGGTTTCGGTCAGACTGACGATCAGCGCGGACGCGCGGGGCGCCCACGCCTGGTTGAAGCCGAGCAGACCGGTCACGATCGCGTCGAACTCCGCGCTGCCGCGTCGACCGACGATGAAGCGCCAGGGTTGCGTGTTGCTTGCCGACGGCGCCCAGCGGGCCGCTTCGAGCAGCGTGTCCACGGTGTCGTCGTCGAGAGTGGCGCGGGGGTCGAAGGCCCGGGGGCTCCAGCGCGCGGCGATCGGCGGCAGAAGAGTCGAATCGGTGACGGCAAGGCGGGCAGAGCTGAGCGCGGACATTCGTCAAAGCCTACTTAACCATTTGCGCTGTTAAAAACCTGTTTTTTTGTCGCCAACTGGCGGCGCGAGGACCTGCACCACAGCTGGCCTACCTCGGCTCGGCCGTGTCGCCGCACCGTGACGGCGCCTTCGCGGACGA
>JBEVDR010000178.1:0-7020 GCA_040513215.1 Microbacteriaceae bacterium
ATGTCGGCGGGGGAGAACCCGTCGCTGGCCGCGACCAGGGCGTCGAGGTCGACGGTGCCGGTCACCGCGGCGGGAAGGTACCGCTCCCAGATCGCCTGCCTCGCCGCGGCATCCGGCAACCCGATCGGCACGACGTAGTCGAACCGGCCGTGCCGCAGGAACGCCGAGTCGAGGGTGCGGATGAAGTTGGTCGCGCAGACCAGCAGCCGCCCCGGCCGCTCGCGGAACGCCGGGATGAGCTTGAGCAGCTCGTTCGTCACGCCCTGCAGCGGTGAGGGCGGTTCGCCGCCGCGCCTGGCGGCGATCTCCTCGACCTCGTCGATGAAGACCACGACGTGGTCGAGATCGTCGATCTTGCCGAAGGTCTCCCGCAGCGCCCCGGCCAGGCCCTGCGGGTCGGTCGCCAGCCGGGACGGGAACACCTCCACGAACGGCCAGTCCAGCCGGGACGCGATGGCCTTGGCGAAGGTTGTCTTGCCGGTGCCGGGCGGGCCGAAGAGCACCACGGCCTTGGGCGGCACGACGCCGTACCGGTCGGCCATCTCCGGCCGGGCCAGAGGCATCACCAGGCGCCGCTCGAGCAGCTCCTTCTCCCGCACCATGCCGCCCACATTCGCCCACAGGTCCCGCGGCAGGATGCGCCCGCCGAGGTCGGCCAGCGCCCGAATCTCCTGGCCCTGCACCGGGATGCGGCGCTCGAAGTAGCTGAGGTGGTTCTTGATCTCGAAGCCGCGGTTGAGGAACGCGTCGACCCGGGTGGCGGTCTCCGGCATCAACGCCGAGAGCTTGGTCAGGCCGTGCGGCGCCATCCGTCGCTCCAGGGCGGCGAGCAGGGCCGACCCGATGCCGCGGCTCTGCCACGGCCTGGTCGTGGCGAGGAACACGATCCAGCCCTGCGCGTGGGCGGCCCGGCCGACAGCGGCCCCGACCACCTCGTCGCCGTGCACGGCCACCACGGCGTCGTCCTTCTGGCAGGAGGCGAGCACCTCGGACAGAGCGTAGACCGGGTCCGTGCGCGACGCGGTGACCTCTTCCCACAATCGCAGGATGCCGTCGAGGTCGTCGGTGTGAAAGTCACGGATGCGCCACTCGGTCATCAGGCTCCTTCGCCGGCTGGGTGTGAGAGCACTATGGCACCGCGCGGCGCGTCCGGGTTCCGGCCCAGCCGGGAATATTCGTGTACCGCACGCGACTTTCACCAGTCATGTGGCGACACACGATTGTGTGCGCCCGCGCCCCCTGGAAGAAGATGAGAGTCTCATGACCGCGCCACCGCCCCCCGCCTCGCCCGCTGCTCCGGCCGCCTTGCAGACGTGGCAGGCCGCCCGGCGGCGCGCCGTGACGAGCGCGACCGGCAACCTCGCCCTCGTCGAGACCCGGTGGCTGAGCGCCGGCGTTGACCCGGCCGCGGAGCTCGCCCTCGCCACGGCCGAGTCCTCCGCGACTGTCACGGTGACCAGCCTGACCCGCCGGAACGCCGAAACCGGTGAACCGGAGCACGGTCTGCGATTCTGGGATGCCCAGTCCCCGGCGATCGGCGCCTTCGAGGGCATCTCGGCCTTCGCCTACGACCCGGACTGGGTGATTCAGGCGCAGTTCACCCCGGTTGCCGAGGGGCGGACCATTCCGTTTGAGCACATCCGCGACAACGGCGGCAGCCGCGACCTGGTGGTTCCCGGCGACATCACGTTCAGCCGCGACGGCGTCGACTACTCCCTCAGCGCGTTCGACGACGACGGCACCCTGCTGCTGGTCTTCGGCGACGCCACGAACCGGCAGGTCGGCGAGACCGCCACCTACTCCTCGGGCCGGTTCCTCTTCGTGCAGCGGCAGGCCGGGGCAGCGGGCTTCGGCGACGCCGGGACCGTCACCCTCGACTTCAACCGGGCCTTCGTGCCGCCCTGCGGCTTCTCGGTGCAGTACAACTGTCCGCTCCCGCCCGCGCAGAACCGCTTCGCCGGCTCCATCGAAGCGGGCGAGCGAGAGGTCGTCTTCACCGGCGGCTTCGACATCTACGCCCTCTAGCCTTCCCGTCACAGCACAGCACAGCACAGCACCTCGTACCCCGCACACACAGGAGCACCATGAAAAAGCACATCGGATTCGTCGCGCTCGGCCTCGCAACAACCCTGTTGCTGGCCGGCTGCGCGAGCGACGCGGACTCGTCGTCGTCGGCATCCGCAGGCGACTCGACGATCGAAATCGGCTCGCTCTACGAGCCGCAGAACCTCAGTAACTTCGGCGGCGGCGGCCAGGGCGTCACCGAGGCGTTCAACGGCAACGTGTACGAGGGCCTGTTCACCCTCACCGACGACGGCAGCGTCGAACCGCTGCTCGCCGCGAGTAACACCGTGAGCGATGACGGCCTCACCTACACCTTCACTCTGCAGGATGGCGTGACCTTCCACTCCGGCAAGGCGCTCAGCTCCGCCGACGTGAAGGCCAGCATCGAGGCCGTGCTCTCCGACGATTCCCAGTCGGCCCGCAAAAGCAGCTTCGGCGCGATCACGAGCATCGAGACGCCGGATGAGGCGACCGTCGTCGTCACCCTGGCCGAACGCTCGATCTCCTTTATCTACAACCTCAGCTACATCTGGATCATCAACTCCGAAGCGACGGGTCTGGAGACGACCGAAGACGGAACCGGTCCGTACACGCTCGGCGACTGGAAGCGCGGCAGCTCGCTGAGCCTGACCCGCTTCGACGACTACTGGGGAGACCCAGCCGCGAACGGAGAGGTGGTCTTCAACTACTTCACCGACGCCACCGCGCTGAGCAACGCCTTGCTCACCGGCGAGGTCGACATCGTCACGAGCGTGCAGAGCCCGGATGCACTCACCCAGTTCAACGACAACCCCGACTACGTCGTCAGCGACGGCAACTCCACCACCAAGGAAATCCTGGTCTTCAACGACCGGGTCGCGCCGTTCGACAACGTGGATGTGCGGAAGGCGATCTACTCGGCGATCGACACGAAGAAGCTGTTGAACTCGATCTGGGGCGACTACGGCACCCTGATCGGCTCGATGGTTCCGCCGACCGACCCCTGGTACGAGGACCTCACCCAGGTGAACCCGTACGACCCCGACCTGGCCACGCAGCTGCTGGCCTCCGGCGGCCAGCCGAACGGCTTCGAGTTCACCCTCGACACCCCCAGCTACGACCCGCACCCCGTCGTGGCCGAATTCGTGAAGAGCGAGCTCGCCAAGGTGGGCATCACCGTGAACATCAACACCATCAGCTCCGACGAGTGGTACACCAAGGTCTACAAGGCGCAGGACTTCACCGCCACCCTGCAGGAACACGTCAACGACCGCGACGTGGTCTGGTACGGCAACCCCGATTTCTACTGGGGCTACAACAACCCGGAGGTGAGCACCTGGGTCGACGAGGCCGAGGCCGCCGCAACGACCGAGGAGCAGACCGCAAAGCTCAAGCAGGTCAACGAGCAGATCGCCCAGGATGCCGCGAGCGTCTGGCTGTACCTCTACCCGCAGATCGTGGTGGCGTCGAGTGATGTGAGCGGATACCCGGTGAACGGGCTCAACTCGCAGTTCTTCGTCTACGACATCGTCGCCGAGTAACCGTCCGGGCTAGCCCTCCCCGTGGGGGCTAGCCTTGAGGTCGCATGACTAACTACCTGCTGCGCCGGAGCGCCTTTCTCCTGGTGTCCTTCCTCATCGCCATGGTGGCCATCTTCGTGCTGCTCCGGCTGCTGCCCGGCGACCCGTCCAACGCGCTGCTCTCGGTGACCGCGACGCCGGAGCAGATCGCCGCGGCGCAGGCGCAGGTGGGCGCGGACCGGCCGGTGCTCGACCAGTTCCTCACCTGGTTCGCCCAGCTCACCCGGTTGGACCTGGGTGAATCGTTCATCAGCTCCCTGCCCGTGTGGCCCGAGATCGCGGCACGCCTGGCGGTCACCGTGCCGCTCACCCTGATGGCCTTCGCGCTCGCCCTGGCGATCTCGCTGGTGGCCGGCTTCGTCGCCGCCATCAAGGCCGACCGCTGGTACGGCATCCTCATCTCCGGCATCTCGCAGCTCGGCGTGGCCGTTCCCGTCTTCTGGGTCGGCATCCTCCTGGTCAGCGTGTTCTCGGTGGGCCTGCGCTGGCTGCCGTCCAGCGGGTTCCCGCGGGACGACTGGGCCGACCCCGCCGACGCGCTGCGCTCGCTCACCCTGCCGGTGATCACCGTCGCCCTCGTGATGAGCGCCTCCCTCACCCGGTACGTGCGCTCGGCCACGCTCGACGTGATGGGCAGCGACTACCTACGGTCGGCCCGCGCCCAGGGCTCCCGGTACACGGAGGCGCTCTGGCGGCACGGGCTGCGGAACGGCGCCGTTCCGATCATCTCGATCCTCGGCATCGAGCTGGCCACGACATTCCTCGGCGCTGTCGTCGTGGAGAGCGTCTTCGGGCTGCCGGGCCTGGGCAGCATGCTGCTCAAGGCCATCGAGCAGCACGACTATCCCAACATCCAGGGTGTGCTGTTCGTGAGCACCCTGGTGGTGCTTGTCATCGGCTTCGCCGCGGATGTGGCGCAACGCCTGGTCGACCCGCGTCTGCGCGTGAGCATCTCGGGTAACCGATGAGCGCCGTCCTGATCGCCCCGGCGGATGTCGCCGGTGCCCGTCGGAACCGCTCCTGGACCCTGCTGGCCGGACTCGTCCTGGTGGGCGCCGTGCTCCTGGTCGCCCTGCTGTCGCTGGTCTGGCTGCCCTATGCGCCCGCGGACACCACGGGCACCCGGCTGGAGGCGCCGGGCGGCACGCACTGGCTCGGCACCGACAAGCTCGGCCGCGACCTCGTCACCCAGCTGATGATCGGCGCGCGCATCGCGCTCGTGGTCGGCCTCGGCTCTGTGGCCATCGGGGCGATCCTCGGAATCACCATCGGCCTGACCGCCGCGTTCGCCGTCTCGTGGCTCGACGACACCATCTCCGCCGCGCTGGATGTCGTGATCGCCTTCCCCGTGCTGCTGCTCGCGATGCTCATCGTCGCCGCGCAGGGCGCATCGCTCGGCTCGGTGATCGTTGCGATCGGACTGGCGATGTCGGCGGTGGTGGCCAGGCTCACTCGCGTGCTCACCAAACGGGTGCTCGGCGAGCAGTTCGTCACGGCCGCCCGCACCTCGGGCACCCGCTGGCCGGGCATCGTGGTGCGGCACATCCTGCCCAACATCTGGCCGACCCTGAGCGTGAACCTGGCGCTGCAGTTCGGGGTCGCGGTGCTCGCCGAGGCGAGCCTGTCCTACCTCGGCCTCGGCGCCCCGCCGCCCAACGCCTCCTGGGGTCGGCTGTTGCAGGAGGCCCAGGGCACCGTCATCACCGCGCCGGTCGGCGCGATCGCCCCGGGTGTCGCGCTGATCATGCTGGTGATCGGCGTCAACTTCATCGCCGACGGCCTGCGCGACGTCGCCGACCCCGCACGAAAGGGAAGCCGATGACCCTGCTCAGCGTGACGAACCTCGGCGTGCACACCGATGCAGGCAACCCCCTGGTGCACGACCTCAGTTTTGACCTCGCCGCTGGCGCCCGGCTCGGCCTGATCGGCGAATCCGGTTCGGGCAAGTCGGTCACCTCGCTCGCCGTGACCGGGCTGCTCGGCGCGGGGCTCGCCGCCACCGGAAGTGTGCTCCTGGACGGTGTTCAGGTCGTGGGCGCAGCCGAACGGCGGCTCGTTCCGCTGCGCGGGCGAGTGGCCTCCGTCGTGTTCCAGGAACCTCTCACGGCGCTGGATCCGCTGATGCGCATCGGCCGCCAGGTCGCCGAGCCGATCGCCAGGCACCGGGGGCTCCGCGGCACCGCACTGCGGGCCGCAGTCGCCGAGGCGCTCGCCGAGGTGAGCCTTGACGAGGCGCGCATCGGCCAGGCCTTTCCGCACGAGATCTCGGGTGGCCAACGCCAGCGTGCGGCCATCGCCATCGCGCTGGGCAGCCGCCCCCAGTTGCTCATCGCCGACGAACCGACGACCGCGCTCGACGTCACGGTGCAGGCGCAGATCCTGCGGTTGCTCGACGACCTCGTGGATGCCCGTGGCATGGCGCTGCTGTTCATCAGCCACGATCTGGCCGTCGTCTCGGCGATGACCAGGGAGGTCATCGTGCTTTCGTCCGGTGTGGCGGTGGAACGCGGAACCATCGACCGGGTGCTCTCCGCCCCGGAGCATCCGTACACCGCCCAACTGGTGCACAGCGCCCGCGGCCTCGATGACATGTTGGGGACCCGATGATTCTTGAACTGCAGAACGTCTCGTACCGGTACCGGAAGGGGGCGCTCGCCCTCGACGACGTGTCCATCGGCATCGGCAGCGGGCAGAGTGTGGGGCTTGTCGGCGAATCGGGTAGCGGCAAGTCCACCATCGTGCGGTTGATGCTCGCGCTGGCCCGTCCCACCACGGGCACGGTGTTGTTCGACGGCGAACCGATCGTGCCCGCGCGCCTTCGCCGGTTCCGCGCGTCGGTGCAGACCGTGTTCCAGGACCCGTACTCCTCGCTGGACCCCAGGCAGAACATCGAGAGCATCGTGACCGAACCGCTGCGCTCCCTCGGCATCGCCCGCGGGGCCGAAGCGCGCACACGGGTGACCGAGTCCCTCGCCGCGGTCGGGCTGCCGGCGGATGCGCTCCGCCGGTTCCCGCACGAGTTCTCCGGTGGGCAGCGCCAGCGCATCGCGATCGCCCGCGCCACCGTCTGCCACCCCCGGTTGCTGCTCGCGGATGAGCCGGTCAGCGCCCTGGACGTGACCACGCGCATCCAGGTGATCGATCTGCTGGCCGAACTGCGCGCCTCGACGGGACTGGCGATCCTGATGGTCTCGCACGACCTCAGCGCGATCGCGGCGCTCTGTGACGAGACCGTGGTGCTGCACCACGGACGCGTGGTGGAGGCCGGCCGCACCGCGAGCATCCTGACCGCACCGCGGGAGGACTACACGAGCGCTCTGGTCGCGGCGGTGCCCCGCCTGCCTCCGGCCTGATCCGGCTCGACCGCCGAGTCGGACCGGGTCAGTCCAGGCCGTCG
>JBEVDR010000179.1:0-3009 GCA_040513215.1 Microbacteriaceae bacterium
CCCTCGACCGGCCGGCCGGCACACTGTCCGGCGGCGAGGCCCAGCGCACCAAGATCATCCGCCACCTCGGCTCGTCACTCACCGATGTCACCTACGTCTTCGACGAGCCGACCATCGGCCTGCACCCGCACGACATCCAGCGGATGAACGAACTGCTGCTGCGCCTGCGCGACAAGGGCAACACTGTGCTCGTCGTGGAGCACAAGCCGGAGATGATCGCCATCGCCGACCATGTCGTCGACCTCGGACCCGGCGCCGGAACCGCGGGCGGGAACGTCTGTTACGAAGGCACTCTGGAGGGGCTGCGGGCCAGCGACACCCTCACCGGACGACACCTGGACGACCGGGCACAGCTCAAGAAGACCGTTCGCACGTCCACCGGCGCCCTCGAGATCCGCGGCGCGACGGAACACAACCTCAAGAAGGTCGATGTCGACATCCCCCTCGGCGTGCTGGTGGTCGTCACCGGCGTCGCGGGCTCCGGCAAGAGTTCGTTGGTGCACGGCTCGATTCCGGCCGGCGCGGGCGTGGTCTCCATCGACCAGACCGGTATTCGCGGCTCCCGCCGCAGCAACCCGGCGACCTACACCGGCTTGCTCGAACCGATCCGCAAGGCGTTCGCCAAGGCCAATGGGGTCAAACCCGCACTGTTCAGCTCGAACTCCGAAGGTGCCTGCCCCAATTGCAATGGCGCCGGCGTGATCTACACCGACCTCGGCATCATGGCTGGGGTGACCACGACCTGTGAGGTGTGCGAGGGAAAGCGTTTTCTCGCCGAGGTGCTGGAGTACCGGCTCGGCGGCCGCGACATCAGTGAGGTGCTGGCCATGTCGGTGACCGAGGCTCGGGAGTTCTTCGGGGCGGGGGAGTCGCGCACCCCGGCGGCCCACGCCATTCTCACCGGCCTGGCCGACGTGGGGCTGGGCTACCTCAGCCTGGGCCAACCGTTGACGACGCTGTCCGGCGGCGAACGGCAGCGGATCAAACTGGCGATGCACCTGGGGGAGAAGGGCGGCGTGTACGTGCTCGACGAGCCGACCACCGGCCTGCACCTGGCCGATGTCGAACAGCTGCTCGGCCTGCTCGACCGGCTCGTGGATGCGGGCAAGTCGGTGATCGTGGTGGAACACCACCAGGCCGTCATGGCCCACGCCGACTGGATCATCGACATCGGCCCCGGTGCCGGTCATGACGGCGGACGAGTCGTCTTCGAAGGCACCCCGGCCGATCTGGTGGCCGATCGCACCACGTTGACCGGTCAGCACCTGGCTGCCTACGTGGGTGCCTGACCCTCACACCGGTGATTTACCGAATTACTTGACATAACACGCGCCGACCCCGAAAAAGCGACCGAACCTCAAGAGGGGTTGAACGCTCGTCGACAAGCAAAAGGTAGCGCGAAGAAGGTTTGGATTGACGGTTCCTTCCTTCTGGGATCATCTCTCGCCACCTCACGGCGTCCGGCGCGGCGACGACGAGGACACCGGCCCGAGATCGCTTGATTCGGCGTCCAGGGCGGGTCTCGCAATATGACCGATAATGCACATTATGTCAACAACCACGAACGGAGCTGCCGCTGAGCCTCACCTGACGCGCCCTCCCCTCGACAGTCAGTCCGCAGCGGCCGGATAAGTCCCCTCACCGTGTGGCGCTCAGTGCGGGTGCCAGAAGGCGGTGAGCCGCTCGCCGAGGTTCCGGCCCTGGTCGTAGCCCGCTCTGGCCGCGGGCGGACGCAACGTCGGATCCATCGCGTTGACGCCGAACAGATGCTCGGCGGCGCGGTCGGGAAGGATCGCCTCCACGCTGCTGCCGTCCGCGCGGAGCTCGTCGACCTGTGTGGCCAGGTGCATGCCCCACTCCAGCGGATACCGGGATTTCCCGCCGAAAGGAGACAGCACGATCACCCGGTCGCATCCGGCGGCCAGGTCCGCGTTCTCGTTGCGCCGGTAGCCGCCGTCCAGGTATCTGTCGTCGCCGATGCGGTACGGGACTCCGGAGGACGTGCCGGCAGCGACGGCGTCGACCAGCTCGACCCCGCTGTGCCGGTCGAAGGCGACCGCAGCCCCGGTCCGGGCATCGACCGCCGTGATGAGCATGGTGCGTTCCGGCCAGTGCCGGTCCGGAAGGCGGGAGGCCACCATGGCCCGCCACCGCGCCGACCACTCGCCGTCGGAGGCCGCATCGAGATCGAGTGCCGCCGCACCCAATCTGCGACGCAGGTCGGCTGCATCGGCCGAGTCGGCGATGATCCGGCTCGTCCTGGCCATCTGGTCGAGTACGGTTCCGGGGGCCGGACGGCCCCCGGCTGGTCCGCGTGGACCCGCTCGGTGCTGCACCGTCTCGGACAGGATGGCGGCAAGCAATTCCGCTGGCGGCGCGCTGGTGACCTGTGCCGCAGCGGTGGCTCCGGCCGACGTCCCGATGATCACATCGGCGCCGGTCACATCCAGCCCGACATCGGCCAGGCCCGCGATGACCCCGATCAGCCAGGCGTTACCGGTGGAGCCACCACCGCCGAGGACCAAAGCCGTGCGGCTACGGCGTGACGCGGCGCCATCGGTGGGCGCCGCTGAGGGGAATTGAAAAGAATCGGACTGACGTGAAGGAGACATGGACGTCGCTTCCTGAGTGCGTGCGGCGCTCCCCCGCGGCTAGGTCAGGCTCCTCACTCCGTAGGCTCCTCACCCGGCGGGCGCCGAATCACCATGCCGAACTCGTTGACCGGCTCGAAGGCGTCCCGATCCCACGCGCCGGGGTGCGGCACCGGGCAATTCAGCACGGTGTCGTGCGCAGAGTGTTCGATCGTGTGCTCGGTCATGGGCCGTCCACAGACCGGGCAGAGCGTCAGCCCGGTGGTCTCCGCCGCGTCATAGGTGCCGACGGGAGGCGATTCGAACGCCGGCCTGAGCCGGTCCTCCACCCAATCGAAGAGGTGGCCGACGCGGTGTCCCTTGGCCGAGGATTTCTCATGCTGGACCATGCGGCCAGCGTACGCCCGTCGGGCGGGGA
>JBEVDR010000180.1:0-12922 GCA_040513215.1 Microbacteriaceae bacterium
AGGTGCTGCTGGCCAAGCTGGCCGGTGCCTTCAAGGCGTCGCTGTTCGGTGCCGCATATCTCTTCAACGCACCGCTGTCGAAGGCCGTTCGCACGGTCGATGCGCTGCGCGAGAAGCAGGAGTCCGCGAGCTAGTTCAGCATCGCGGTATTAGACAACAACACCAAGGAGAAAAACATGGCAAAGCTCACTTCTGACGAACTGATCGCAGCGTTCAAGGAACTGACCCTCATCGAGCTCAGCGAGTTCGTCAAGGCGTTCGAGGAGACCTTCGAGGTCACCGCTGCTGCCCCCGTCGCCGTTGCTGCTGCTGGTGGCCCGGCCGCTCCCGCCGAAGAGGTCGAAGAGAAGGACTCGTTCGACGTCGTTCTCGAGGCCGCTGGCGACAAGAAGATCCAGGTCATCAAGGAGGTGCGCGCACTCACCAGCCTCGGCCTGGGCGAGGCGAAGGCACTCGTTGACGGCGCCCCGTCGACCGTGATCGAGGGCGCAAACAAGGAAGCTGCAGAGAAGGCAAAGGCTCAGCTCGAAGCAGCTGGCGCCACCATCACCCTCAAGTAATTCGGGCCCGTCACGGGCATCCGATATCACTTGGTGTGACAACGCCTGTAATGCGGTCACTCACTCTGTGAGTGATCCGCGTTCGAGGGCGTCGCCCCCTTCGGGGCGACGCCCTCTCGGCATTTAACGCGTGCGCGACGAAGGGGGACAGAACCGTGTGGTTCTGTCCCCCTTCGTGTGGGGGCGGGGCCCCGCCGGGGGATGTGGGGCACCCGGGGTGGTTCAGCGAGTGGACCCGGGGAGATCCATCACACGCTGAACCCGCTCGTTAACCTTTCGACTCGCTCAGCAGACGCCGGCGGCGGCTGGCCACGGCCATCATCGCGGCACCGAGCGGCAGCAGCACCAAGCCTGCGAATGCGAGGCCGGATGCGTCACCACCGGTCACCGGGAGGATGGCAGCGGGCGCAACCACAGTGGGCTGAATCACTGCTGGCGGTGCGGGCGGTGCGGGCGGCACCGGTGGAGTCACCGGAACCTCACACTCCGGAACGGTGAACTTCTCGCTGACAACCCGCGGCTTGTGATCGCCGTGCTTGCCAGACCCGTTGTTCGTCGTCACCGTCACCTCGTACGATCCCGGCTCCAGGTCGGTGAACGTGAAGGTTTCGGTGTCGGAGTCTGCAACGAAGGTCACGTCGTCCTCACCGGTCACCGAAACCGTGTACTCGGTGTCCTCGACGAGGTTCGACACGGTCACCTCGACCTCACCGACCGTCGGGCAGGCGGTCACCGTCGCCTCGATGGCAACGTCCTCCGGGCACTCCGCCGTCTCGAAGTCCTTCGAGACCGGACCGATCGGACCGCCGTGCTTCAGCTTGCCCTTCACTGTCAGGGTGTAGTCCGTGCCGGGATCGACATCCACTCGCTCACCGAACTCGGTCGAGTCGCTCACATCCCACGTCTCGGAATCACCGGTGTCGTTGTTCTTCAGCGTGACGCGGTACCAGGCGTGCTCGGACAGGTCATCGATCCAGAATCGGATCGAGGCGTCCCCGTCGGGCTCGGAGCAGTCGTTGATCTTCACGTGGATGTCAGGGCACGGCTTGGTCCAGAAGTCCTTCTCCACGTGCTTCCGCTCGCCGCGGTCGGAGCGTGACTCGTCATTGTGGGAGTCGTCCGAGAACTTCTTTCCGTTGAACCAGACGGTGACGGTGTGCTTGCCGGGGTCGAGATCTTCGACATCCACCGACGCCTTGGTCTCACCCTTGATCGCGTCGACGAACTCGTCGTCGACCTTCACGATGTAGCGGACTGACTCGTCGAGGTCACGGAGGTTGATGGTCGCGGTTCCGGGACAGGATGTCTCATCCACCCAGACGCGCGGATCAGCGACATCCTCACCCTCGGCTGAGTGCTCACCCTCGTCGGAATGCTCGGTCGCAACCTCCTCCGACGTGGCCGGGGCAGGCGACTCGGATGGCTCGGAGTCGGACGAATCCGGTTCCGTGGCTTCCTGCTCGGTGGCTCCCTGTTCCGTCGACTCCTCTGCGGGGGCCTCGGGTTCGGCGGCATCCGTTGGTTCGGGTTCAACGGCGGGCGCGGGTTCCTCAGAAGCAGGCTCTTCGGCGGGGGCCGATTCCTCCGCCGGGGCGGCGGGAGCTGGTTCGGGTTCGGAGGCGGCCGGTGGTGCCTCAGCGGCCGGCTCCTCAGCAGGGGCCTCGGCAATCGGCTCGGCGGTGGGCTCGACAATTTCTTCGACCGCGGGCGGGCTGACCTCCTCTGCCGATGCTGACAGCGGGAAGGCGAGAACGCCTGCTCCGGTCAGTGCGGCAACGACAAAGCCGGCCAGCAGGCTGCGGTGACGATTGTGAAAAGCGCCTGATCGGGTTTCAGTAGTGGGTGGTGCAGCATTGCGCATGGTTACCCTCGCATTTTCAGGTGGACCCCGGGTACCCGGCATACAACCACCGGCGCGCGGGTGATTGGGGGCGCTGTCAGGGGTGACTGTGGGGTGAGAGGAGGGTGGTGCGGCGATGATCAGATCGGCGTTACGGGGCGATGCCGAACGCGCTTGCCTGGTTCACCGCTTCATGCCGGTTGGACGCTCCGAGCTTGCGGTAAATGCTCCGGACCTGCGATTTCACCGTGTTCGGAGACACCTGCAACTCCGCCGCGATGCGCTTGACGCTCTCACCCGAGGCGATGCGGCGAAGCACCACGCGCTCACGATCGCTGAGCGGGGTGATGGCGGGCTGACTGCCCTCCGTGGCCGCCCGAAGCAAATCATCGATAACGGCGCGACGTGCGACAGGCTGCGGGCGCGCCGCCGCCGCCTCAAGCAGGCTCACCAGCCGGTCGGCCGGCAGTGTCGTGAACGCTCGGCGCTCACCGGTCCGGGCGGCGTGCGCGAGGGCGCGATCGAATCCTGCAGCCGCCATGCCCGAATCGCCGAGCGCGTCATGCGCGGATGCGCGCAGTACCTCGATGTAGAGAGCGGTGCGCGGCGCATGATCATCGCCCAACACGAGACACCCCTCGGCTGCGGCCAGAGCATCGGGCAGGTTGCCGGTCGTGAGTTCCAGCAGGGCCGACAGCCTCGCCGGGCACAGCGCGTGATGCGTGTCGGCGGTGAGCCGGGCGACCAGCTGCCGGGCGGCCGGCATCTCGCCGACGTGGATCAGGGCAGTTGCACGGTCCGCGTCGTGCAGCGACTGGAGCATGCGAGGGCTCTGCCAGCCGCGAATCAGGATCTGCTCGTCGCCCAGCACCTCGAGCGCCTCGAGGAATTGGCACTCAGCCATGTACAGCAGCGCGGCCACGTGCAGCGTGAGTGGCTCGTACTCGGTGGCCCGCGTGCTCGCGGTGAGTGCCGAGACGAGGTCTCGCGCGACGCTGCTGCGACCGCACTCGAGGGCGACGAACGCCTGAGCGAGCGCGACGGGAGCGCACGGCAGGTCGGCCGAGGTCATGACGGTGCCCATCAGCCCCACGGCAACGTCGAGGTGTTTCGCCGTGGACTGCGCGCTTCCCGATGAGAAATCGATCAGTGCGAGGCATCCCAGGGCCTCAATCCGGGTCTCGGCAGACAGGTCGCCGCCCAGCGCCAGTCCCTGCTGCAGCGCCGTGCGAGCGTCGTCATGCTGGCCGAGCAGGGTGCCGCAGATGCCCAACTGGGTCAGGGCCACCGCGCGGAGCATGATGCGCTCGGTCAGCGGGGCGGCAGCCGTGTCGGCCAGGCGAATCGCGAACTCGGCCTGTTCCGCCGCATCCACCAGCCGTCCGATCGCGCGGTAGATGGTGGCGCGCAACAGCCGTGCGAGCACGATCAGCGAACAATCGCGGTCGCCGCCGGCGAGGATGGTGTCGGCCGAGTCGAGATAGGCCAAGGCGGCGATCGCGTTCCCCGCATCCGATACGCGGAAGCTGGCGGCGAGTGCGAGCAGCATCGCCGGGTCGTCGGCCCAGGTGTCTTCGGACATCGACAGGATGTGCTCGCGCACCAGCCTGGCGCGTCCGCCCGGGCCTCCGAGCGCGAGCGTGTCCTGAGCGGTGGCCGCAACCGCAACCTCGAAGGTCCCGTCGGGGCTCAGCCCCGCAACTGCGGAGCCATGTGCTCGCAATATGTCGGTCGGGTCCAACATGGTGCCAAGTCTCTACTCGGGTAAGCGTGAGGGCGTGGTGCCGGTCACATTACACCGCTGTCAGCGCGCAGTCGAGAGCTGTGGATGCCGCCAACAAACCAGCGGTAACGATTCGGCTTCGGGCTCGACATTTTGTCGGCATTGCTTGTCAGCCCCCGCATGCGGGGAATAGCGTGAGCGCTGGAAACGCTTTCGGACGATGGCGTCTCCTGTCGACTCAATGAGGAGGAATGGACATGAGATCCACCTTGCACCGCCGCATTCTCGCGCCGATCGCCGCAGCGGGCGTCATCGGCCTTGTTCTCGCCGGCTGTACCGGAGACCAAGCCGAAGGACCGGGCGACGCCGACTGCGGCGACTACGAGGACTACGGCACCTTCGAAGGCGAAGAGGTCAGCCTGCTCGGAACCCCGGTTGATATCGAGGCTGATCACCTGCAGACCACATTCGAGACCTTCGGCAGCTGCACCGGCATCGATGTCACCTACCAAGGCTCCCAGGAGTTCGAAGCGCAAATTCGCGTGCTCGTCGAGGGCGACAACGCACCGGACCTCGCCATGTTCCCGCAGCCGGGCTTGTTCGCCTCGTTCGCGGATAGCCTCATCGCCCCGCCGGCAGAGGTAGAGGCCAACGTGGATGAATTCTGGTCTGAGGATTGGAAGGCGTACGGCACGGTCGACGGCACGTTCCTCGGAGCACCGCTCATGGCCAGTGTCAAAGGTTTGATCTGGTACTCACCGAGCACGTTCGAGGAGAACGGGTGGGAGATCCCGACGACTCTGGAGGAGATGACCACGCTGACCGAAGACATCGCCGCGGACGGCGCGATGCTGCCGTGGTGTGCCGGATTCGCGTCGGGCGAGGCCACGGGATGGCCGGGCACCGACTGGATCGAAGACATGGTGCTTCGCCTGCATGGTCCCGAGGTGTATGACCAGTGGGTGAGCCACGAGATCCCGTTCAACGACCCCCAGATCGTCGAAGCGTTTGACGCGGTCGGTGACATCCTGAAGAACCCGGACTACGTCAACGGCGGGTACGGTGACGTTCGATCCATCCTCGATGTCATCTTCCAGGAAGGTGGATGGCCCGTCCTCGACGGCGAGTGCGCCATGCACCACCAGGCATCCTTCTACGAAGGCCTGTGGCCGGAGGGAACCACGATCGCCGAAGACGGAGACGTCTGGGCGTTCCTGACCCCGGGAGTTGAAGCTGACGCGGCCGCTGTCACCGGTGGTGGGGAGATCGTCGGCGCGTTCACCGACTCCGACGCGGTGAAGGCCGTTCAGACGTTCATGTCCAGCGACACCTGGGCGAACCTGCGCGTTGAACTGGGTGGAACTGTCAGCGCCAACTCCGGCGTCGACCCGTCGAACGCGTCCAGCCCACTGCTGTCCAACGTGATCGAAACCCTGCAGGACCCGAACACGACGTTCCGCTTCGACGCGTCCGACCTGATGCCCGGAGCCGTCGGTTCTGACTCCTTCTGGAAGGGCATCGTCGCCTGGATCGGCGGGCAAGAGACACAGGCAACGGTGGACACCATCGAAGCCAGCTGGCCCGCCAGCTGACTCGTCACCGGTGGGGCCGTTCGAGGTGACTCGGACGGCCCCACCGCTCACTCTCGACAGGACGGAATTGGTCAATGACGACCGAAGACCTCATCGTAAAGATTGTCCAGGTGGTGCTTGCCCTCGCGTCTTTCGCGGTGTTCATCGGGCTGCTCCTGTTCTTCATCGACAGGGCACCGAAACGCGGCCGCGACTACTGGCAGCTGGCGGCCTTCATCGTCCCCGCGCTGCTGTTGCTGGCAATCGGCCTGATCTACCCGGCCGTGCGCACGACGGTACTGTCGTTCGGAAGTGGCGCGGGCGATTTCATCGGGATCGACAACTTCGCCTGGGCCTTCACCCAGCCGGCCGGCCTGATCTCCCTGCGCAACACCATCATCTGGGTGATTCTGGTGCCGCTGATCTCCACCATTGTGGGGCTCGCCTACGCGGTATTCATCGACAAGTCGCGCGGTGAGAAGTACTACAAGGCTCTCGTCTTCATGCCGATGGCGATCTCGTTCGTGGGCGCCGGCATCATCTGGCGGTTCGTGTACGAGTACCGCGCACCGGGTAACGACCAGATCGGCCTGCTCAACCAGATCGTGGTCTGGCTCGGCGGCGAACCGATGCGCTGGCTGCAGGAAGCACCGTGGAACACCTTCTTCCTGATCGTGGTGATGATCTGGGTGCAGACCGGGTTTGCCATGGTGGTGCTGTCGGCGTCGATCAAGGGAGTGCCGACCGAGCAACTCGAAGCCGCCGAACTCGACGGCACCAACGCCTGGCAGCGATTCATCCACGTGACCCTTCCCGGCATCCGCGGCTCCCTGGTCGTCGTAGTGACCACCATCTCGATCGCGACCCTCAAGATCTTCGACATCGTGCGCACCATGACTGCCGGGAACTTCGAGACCAGCGTCGTGGCCAACGAGATGTACACCCAGGCGTTCCGGGCCGGCGAGGCCGGTCGAGGGGCTGCGCTCGCCGTCATCCTGTTCATCATGGTGCTGCCGATCGTCATCTACAACGTGAGAGTGCTGCGCCAGCAGAGGGAGATCCGATGAGCACGTCAACCCCGATCCTGCCCGTTCCCGACGAGGACGTCATTCCCGAGTCGAAGACCCGACGGGTGAAGCGCCGGCTGACATCGCGCACCGCGACCGTGGTGGCGCTGGTCATCGCGGTGGTCTGGACGATTCCGACGTTCGGCCTGTTCATCAGCTCATTCCGCCCCGAAGAGGAAATCAAGACCACCGGCTGGTGGACGATATTGCAGAACCCGGGATTCACGCTGGACAACTACCGGGAGGTGCTCTTCTCGTCATCCAGCTCGGCCCCGCAACTCGGGCAGTACTTCGTGAACTCGCTTGCCATCAGCATCCCGGCGACCATTTTTCCGCTGGTCCTCGCGACCATGGCCGCCTACGCGTTCGCCTGGATCAAGTTCAAGGGCGCCGCCGCGCTGTTCGTGCTGATCTTTGCGCTGCAGGTGGTGCCGTTGCAGATGGCGCTGATTCCGCTTTTGCAGATGTTCTCGACGTGGTTGCTGCCGGCGCAGCGGGCACTGCACGACGCGGTTCCCGCCATCCCCGAGGCAGGTTATGCGCCGATATGGATCGCCCACACGATCTTCGCGTTGCCGCTCGCGATCTTCCTCCTGCACAACTTCATCTCGGAGATCCCGGGTGAGCTGATCGAGGCGGCACGAGTCGACGGCGCGGGCCACGGGCAGATCTTCTTCCGCATCATCATCCCGCTGGCGCTGCCGGCGATCGCCTCGTTCGCGATCTTCCAGTTCCTCTGGGTGTGGAACGACCTGCTCGTGGCCCTGATCTTCTCCGGAGGGACAGCGGATGCCGCGCCGATCACCCAGCGGCTAGCCGAACTCACCGGAAGCCGAGGGCAGGAGTGGCAACGCCTGACCGCGGCGGCATTCGTGGCGCTGGTCGTCCCGCTGATCGTGTTCTTCGCCCTGCAGCGCTACTTCGTGCGCGGGCTGTTGGCGGGCTCGACGAAGGGATGACACGCGCGGCTTAGAGTGGCAGGGTGACTCAGGTCGGCCAGCACGGCAAGCAACGCACACGGATCGGCTCCGGGGATGCCGCTAGCCAACGCGCCGAGAACGCGGAAGCGCCGAAGATTCCGCACCTGTTCCGGCGGATCACGGAACTGTTCCAGGCGCACAAGGGCGCACTCGCCGTTACCGTCGTGCTGGTCCTGCTGAACGCTGCCCTGTCGGTGATCCCGCCGCTACTCACGCAGCGTGCGTTCGACGACGGCCTGTTCCCGCCGGGCGGCCCCGACATCCGTACCCTGAGCATCATCGTCGGCCTGATGATCGGCCTGTACATCCTGTCGGCGCTGCTCGGCGTCTGGCAGACCTGGCTCACCGCCACCGTCGGCAACAAGGTGATGGGCGCGCTCCGCGTTCGGCTGTTCAGCCACCTACAGGCGATGGAACTCAGCTTCTTCACCAAAACCAAGACCGGCATCATCCAGTCTCGGCTGCAGAACGATGTGGGCGGGGTCGCGTCCGTGCTGAGCAACACCGTGTCGAGCGTGCTGGGCAACACTGTCACGGTGATCGCCGCGTTCGTGGCCATGCTGCTGCTGAACTGGCAACTGACGTTGATCGCCGTGGTGCTGATGCCGGTGCTGGCGATCGCACAACGCCGGGTCGGACAGGTGCGGGCCCGCATCGCCGGCAAGACGCAGGAGTCTTTGTCGGACATGACCGCGATCACGCAGGAGACGCTCAGCGTGTCCGGCATCCTGCTGTCCAAGAGCTTCAACCGGCAGCAGGCCGAGACCGCACGCTACGCCGACGAGAACCAGAACCAGATCGGGCTGCAGGTGCGGCTGCAGATGAGCGGCCAGTGGTTCTTCGCCATGGTGAACATCTTCCTGTCGGCGGTTCCGGCGATCGTGTATCTGGTTGCCGGCTACCTGATCGTCGGGGGAGTAACCGGCATCACCGCCGGCACCATCGTGGCGTTCACCACGGTGCAGGCGCGGCTGATGTTCCCGCTGATGGGGCTGATGCGGGTGGCACTCGACCTGCAGACATCCTCGGCGCTGTTCGCGCGGATCTTCGAGTACCTCGACCTGGTTCCCTCGATCAGCGATCGGCCAGGCGCCAAGCAGGTCGACACCGAGCAACTCGGCCGGGTCGAATTCGACGGCGTCACCTTCGCCTACCCCGACGCCCGCGACGACGGGACGCCCACCCTGAACGACGTGTCGTTCGAGATCGAGCCCGGCGAGTTCGCCGCCTTCGTCGGACCGAGCGGGGCAGGCAAGACCACGGTGAGCTACCTCATCCCGCGCTTCCAGGAGGCGACGGCCGGGAGTGTGCTGTTCGCCGGCACCGACGTGCGCGACCTCGCGCAGGAATCGCTTGTCACCCACATCGGCATCGTCAGCCAGGAGACGTACCTGTTCCACGCGACGATCGCCGAGAACCTGCGGTACGCGAAACCGGATGCCACGGATGCCGAGCTCGAGGCGGCGGCCAGGGCCGCGAACATCCATGACACCATCGAACGCTTTCCCGACGGCTATCACACGGTGGTGGGGGAACGTGGTTACCGGCTGAGCGGCGGCGAGAAGCAACGCGTGGCGATCGCCCGGGTGCTGCTGAAAGACCCCGAGGTGCTGATCCTCGACGAGGCCACCAGCGCGCTCGACACGGTATCGGAACGGGTGGTGCAGCAGGCCCTCGACACCGCCTCACGCGGGCGCACCACCATCGCGATCGCCCACCGGTTGTCCACGATCGTCGGCGCCGACGTGATCTTCGTGGTCGACGCGGGCCGCATTGTGGAGCGCGGCACGCACGCGGAGCTGCTGGCGGCCGGCGGCGTGTACGCCGGGCTATACGCGCAGCAGGTGCAGGTGCAGGTGCAGTAGCCGGGGCGAGTCGTGGCGATTGATCCGGCTACTGGCGCTCGGCGAGCATGCCCTCCATGAGGTCGATCTCGCTCTGCTGCGCGGCCACCATGCCGGCCGCAAGGGACGTGACGATGTCGTTCTCGCTGCGATCAAGCACGGCCTTGGCCATCTCGATGCCGCCCTTGTGGTGGGCGATCATCAGGTCGAGGTAGTACCTCTCGGCCTCGACACCGGTGAGTGACTCCAGCTCGGCGAGTTGCTCGGGGGTGGCAAGCCCCGGCATCGGCTCACCCGGAACGTGCGGGGAGTCGCCGCTGCCGTGGCTGTGAGCGTCGCCGTCGAGAGTCGGCCGCGTCATCCACGTCATGGATGGTTCGGCGGACGCTTGCGGCACTCCCCACATGTTCAGCCAGGCGTACATCTGGCCGGCCTGCTGCTGCTGGGTGGTGGCGATGTCGTAGGCCAGCGTGCGCACTGCCACGTCGTCGGTCAGGTCGCGCACCGTGATCGACATCCCGACCGCCTGGAGATGATGGCGTTGCATGTCGCGCGCGAAGCCCGCTTCGGCACTCGTCGTCGACGGCGTGATCGTGATGGGTGCGGTGGCTCGCCCTCCGATGAACGCGGCCGCGACGATCGCGGCCGCGCCCAGGATCAGGACGACGATGGTGCGCGTGCGCATAAGCGCTTAGGCGACCTTCCCAGGTCCGTCGATGGCGCCGGAGCAGGAGGCGCCCGCCTCGGGAAGCTCAGGGTTCTGCCAGTACTTGGCGATGAAGTCGGCGAGGCGCGGGTCTTCCGGGTCCTCGAAAGCGAGCTGGGCGCCCCAGGCGGAGGCGACGATCGGCGTGTCCAGACCCTCGTACGGCGAGACGATGACGTACGTGTCGGGCAGCTTCGAGCGCAGCGTGTCGACGTCGGCCTCGCTCAGCACGGATGCGTCGTAGGTCACCCACACCGCGCCGTGTTCGAGCGAGTGGACGGCGTTCTCGTTCTGCTGCGGTTCGGTGTAGACACCACAGTTCAGCCAGGCCGGGTTGTGGCTGCCGCCGGCAGGCGGGTTGGTTCCGTACTGTGCCTCGTAGTCCACGGGGGTCTCCACGTGGTCGAAGTCCAGCTCGTCGCCCCAGGTCTCGACGCCCTCGATCTGGATCGACGCACGGTCACGCTCGGGCTCGGCACTGCTCACGACGAAGGTGACCACGAGTGCGATGATGGCGACACCGGCGACGCTGGCGAGCGAGATGCCGAGGATGCGGTTGCGCTTCTCCTTGGCCTGCTGTGCCTTCAGCTTGGCCACCTTCTCGGCACGACGCGCCTCGCGCTCCTGCTTGACGGTCTGCTCCTTGGCCACCTTCGGCGGTACGGGGGAGGACTGGTCTTGGTCGCGAGGGGCCACAGAGATTTCCTGTCGTTTACATCGGGAATGGGAGTTACTCGATTATCGCAGTTAAAGCTTGAGGACTCATGTAACTCGTTCGGGCGAGGGATGCCGGCGCTCGCGCAGCCGAGTAACAGTCGTGCCGCGCTGGTAACCTGCCCACTATGAAGTACGCCAACAGCGTCATTGATCTCGTGGGCAACACCCCGCTCGTGAAGCTCAACAGTGTGACCAAGGGATACGCTCCCACCATCCTCGTCAAGGTCGAGTACCTGAACCCGGGCGGCTCCTCGAAGGACCGCATCGCCACCCGCATCATCGACGCGGCGGAGCGGGAGGGGCTGCTGAAGCCCGGCGGCACCATTGTTGAGCCGACCAGCGGCAACACGGGCGTGGGCCTCGCGCTCGTCGCCCAGCAGCGCGGCTACCGCTGCGTGTTCGTGCTGCCCGATAAGGTCGGCGAGGACAAGCGCAACGTGCTGACCGCGTACGGCGCCGAGATCGTGGTCACCCCGACCGCGGTCGCCCCGGACAGCCCCGAGTCGTACTACAGCGTCTCCGACCGCCTGGTGAAAGAGATCCCCGGCGCGTTCAAACCGAACCAGTACGCCAACCAGAACGGTCCGCTGAGTCACTACGAGACCACCGGTCCCGAAATCTGGCGCGACACCGACGGCAAGATCACCCACTTCGTGGCGGGCGTCGGCACCGGCGGCACCATCAGCGGCACCGGCAAGTACCTCAAGGAGGTCTCCGGGGGATCCGTCACGGTGATCGGTTCCGACCCCGAGGGCTCCGTGTACTCCGGCGGCACCGGTCGTCCCTACCTGGTCGAGGGCGTCGGTGAGGACTTCTGGCCCACCGCATACGACCCGACCGTGGTCGACGAGATCATCGCGGTGTCGGATGCCGAGTCCTTCGAGATGACCCGGAGACTTGCCCGCGAGGAGGGGCTGCTCGTCGGTGGTTCCAGCGGCATGGCCGTGGTCTCCGCGCTCAAGGCCGCCGAGAAGCTCGGCCCCGACGACATCATCGTGGTGCTGCTGCCGGACGGCGGCCGCGGCTACCTCGGCAAGATCTTCAACGACAAGTGGATGCAGTCCTACGGCTTCGCCGCACCCTCAGAAGATCGCACCGTCGGTGATGTGCTCCGCTCCAAGACCGGCAAACTGCCCGACCTGGTGCACGCCCACCCGAGCGACACCCTGCACGACGCCATCGGCATCCTGACCGAGTACGGCGTCTCGCAGATGCCCGTGCTGTCGGCCGAGCCGCCCGTTGTGATGGGCGAGGTCATCGGCTCCGTCGACGAGCGTTCCCTGCTCGAGGCCATCTTCAGCGGCAAGGCCACGATGACGGACGCGCTCGGCAGCTTCGTCGGCGCCCCGCTCAAGCTGATCGGCGTGAACGAGACACTGGGCTCGGCGCGCACCGCGCTCGGCTCCTCTGACGCGCTGCTCGTCGTCGCTGACGGCAAGCCGGCCGGGGTGCTCACCCGGCACGACCTGCTGGCCTTCCTGTCGGAATAAAGGACCTGAGATGACTGACACGAACAACTCCACGAACCACGACTTCGCCACCCTCGCCATCCACGCCGGCCAGGAGTTCGACCCGACCACGGGCGCCGTGGTTCCGCCGATCTACCTCTCCTCCACATTCGTGCAGGACGGCATCGGCGGCTTCCGCGGCGGCTACGAGTACGCCCGCGGCGGCAACCCCACCCGCGACTCGCTGCAGGAGCTACTGGCCTCGCTCGAGGGCGGCCACAAGGCGTTCAGCTTCGCGTCCGGCCTCGCCGCGGAAGACACGCTGCTGCGCGCCGCGCTGAAGCCGGGTGACCACATCGTGATGGGCAACGACGTCTACGGCGGCACGCACCGGCTCGTCAGCCGCGTCTTCGTGTCGTGGGGCGTCTCGATCTCCACGGTCGAGATGAACGACCTCGACGCGGTG
>JBEVDR010000181.1:0-5304 GCA_040513215.1 Microbacteriaceae bacterium
CGGTGGGCACCCTCTCCGGCGGCGAGCAGCAGCGGCTGCGCGTCGGGCAGGCGCTCGCGGGCGACCCCGTGCTGCTGCTCTGCGACGAGCCGCTGCTCAGCCTCGACCTGCACCACCAGCGCGCGGTCTCCGAGCTCATCGACCGGCGCCGGCGCACGCACGACACGGCCGTGGTCTTCGTCACGCACGACGTGAACCCGGTGCTCGACGTCGTCGACCGCATCCTCTACCTCGCCGGCGGCCGGTTCCGCCAGGGCACCCCCGACGAGGTGCTGCGCTCCGACGTGCTCTCCGAGCTCTACGGCACCCCGGTGGACGTGATCCGCAGCCACGGCCGCGTGATCGTCGTCGGTGTGCCGGAGGGGCACGACCACCACGACCACCACGAGGGGGTCGACGAGTGAACGACGTCTGGGGCGACATCATCAGCCGCCTGTTCAGCTTCGAGAACTACGGCGAGCTGCTCGGCCTGGTGCACAACTCGATCATCGCCGCGGCGGTTCTCGGGATCCTCGGCGGCCTGATCGGGGTCTTCGTGATGCAGCGCGACATGGCCTTCGCCGTGCACGGCATCAGCGAGCTCTCCTTCGCCGGTGCAGCGGGCGCGCTGCTGCTCGGCGCGAACGTGGTGCTCGGCTCGCTCGTCGGCTCGCTGCTGGCCGCCGTGCTGATCGGTCTGCTCGGAGCGAAGTCACGCGACCGCAACTCCATCATCGGCGTGCTGATGCCCTTCGGGCTCGGACTCGGGATCCTCTTCCTCGCCCTCTACCCGGGTCGGAGCGCCAACAAGTTCGGCCTGCTCACCGGGCAGATCATCTCGGTGGACATCCCCCAGCTCGGCCTGCTCATCGGCATCGCCGTCCTCGTGCTCGTCGTGCTGATGCTCATCTGGCGCCCGCTGAGCTTCGACAGCCTCGACGCCGACGTGGCGGCCGCCCGTGGGGTTCCGTCCCGTGCCCTCTCGCTCGGCTTCATGGTGCTGCTCGGCCTCACCGTGGCGGTCTCGGTGCAGATCATCGGGTCGCTGCTCGTGCTGGCGCTGCTGGTCACGCCCGCCGCCGCCGCCCTGCGCGTCTCCTCCTCGCCGCTGGTCGTCCCCCTGCTCAGCATGCTGTTCGGATTCGTCTCCGCGGTCGGCGGGATCCTGCTCGCACTCGGCGGCTCGCTGCCGATCAGCCCCTACATCACCACGATCTCCTTCCTGATCTATCTGGCCTGCCGCATCGTCGGCGCACGGACGTCCCCGCGCACGCGCGCCCCGGCATCCGCCCCGGACAGAACGGTACAATCGCCGGTATGAAGCGCAACACCTGGCAGCGTGAGGCTGTGCGAGAGGCTCTCGGCTCGTCCGAGGGCTTCGTCAGCGCGCAGTCCCTGCACTCCGGGCTGCGCGAGGCCGGCTCCCCCATCGGCCTGGCCACGGTCTACCGCGCGCTGGCCGACCTGGCCGTCGAGGGCGAGGCCGACTCGCTGCAGCAGGAGGGCGAGAGCCTCTACCGCGCGTGCACGCCCGGCAGCCACCACCATCACCTGATCTGCCGCAACTGCGGACTCACGGTGGAGATCGAAGCGGATGCGGTGGAGACCTGGGCGCAGAAGGTGGCGGCCGACAACGGCTTCACCCGTGCCAACCACATCGTCGACGTCTTCGGCTTCTGCGCGAAGTGCTCGCTGCTGCCGATCGCGCAGGAGTACCCGACGCACTAGCTCGGCCCTCTAAAGTTGCGGCTTTCCGCGGTTTCCCCGTAAGCTGGGCCGCTGGCCGGTACTTATGCCGGTCTACTTGCACGCCAACTCCCCTGCCGCCCGCGGTCTGACGGAGTTCTGCGCGTGCCGACAAGAAATCTTGGGTAGGACACCTCGTCCTACGGTATCTAAGGAGAAGACCATCATGGCAGCAACCTGCCAGGTGACCGGAGCCGTTCCCGGCTTCGGACACACCATCTCGCACTCGCACCGACGCACCAAGCGTCGCTTCGACCCGAACGTGCAGAAGAAGACGTACTACGTCCCCTCGCTGCGCCGCAACGTCACTCTGCAGCTCTCTGCAAAGGGCATCAAGACCATCGACGCACGTGGCATTGAGTCCGTCGTCAAGGACATTCTCGCTCGTGGGGTGAAGATCTAATGGCTAAGGCACAGGACGTACGTCCGATCATCAAGCTGCGTTCGACGGCAGGCACCGGTTACACCTACGTGACCAAGAAGAACCGTCGCAACGACCCCGACCGTCTCGTACTCAAGAAGTACGACCCCGTAGTGCGCAAGCACGTTGAATTCCGTGAGGAGCGCTAAACATGGCTAAGAAGAGCAAGATTGCAAAGAACGAGCAGCGCAAGGTCATCGTCGCGCGCTACGCCGCGAAGCGCCTTGAGCTGAAGAAGGCCCTCGTCGACCCCGCCGGAACCGACGAGTCGCGTGAAGAGGCCCGTGTCGGCCTCCAGAAGCTTCCTCGCAACGCCTCCCCGGTGCGCGTTCGCGGTCGCGACGCCATCGACGGCCGCCCCCGCGGTTACCTCAGCCAGTTCGGTGTCAGCCGTGTTCGCTTCCGCGATATGGCTCACCGGGGCGAATTGCCCGGTATTACCAAGTCAAGCTGGTAGATTTCTTCCGGTTCACCGGCTTTTAGTCGGTTGGATCACCCAACTGCACAACGTCCGAGGAGGACATTCATGGCTGACAAGTCACTAAACCGTACCGAGCTCGTCGCGGCAGTCGCCGCAGCGTCTGGCCAGAGCCAGGCTGCCGTCAACGGCGTCGTCGACGCTCTTTTCTCCGTGCTGTCCACTTCGGTGGCCGACGGCGTGAAGGTATCCATCCCGGGATGGCTGGCAGTAGAGCGCACTCACCGTGCAGCTCGCGCCGGACGCAACCCGCAGACGGGTGAGGCCATCGAGATCAAGGCGAGCTTCGGCGTCAAGCTGAGCGCTGGCTCGAAGCTCAAGGCTGCTGCGAAGGACTCCAAGTAGTCGTTTGAACGTGGGAGGGGCGTCGACCGAGAGGTCGACGCCCTTTTTCTTTGCCCCCCGTCGGACGCACAGCTTCACGCGCATAAACTGATCTGATGCCACGGATCGTTCGGATAGTGGGGCCTGCGCTCCTGCTCCTTGTGGCACTCGCTTCCGTGCTCGCCTCTCTCGCCTTCGGCGGCGGCGCAGATCCGGAGCTGATCGCCGACCCGGGCGCCGTCGTGCGCTACGGACTTCCGCTGGCCAAGCTGATGGTCAACATCGGGGCCGCCGGCTCGATCGGCGCGCTGCTGCTGGCCTCCTTCGCCATGAACCGCGACAAGCGCGAGTTCAATCTCGCGCTCGATATCGCCGCGGGGTCCGCTGCCGTCTGGGCCGTGGCATCCGCTTTCACCGGCTTCTTCAGCTTCCTCACGCTCTACCTGCAGCCGATCTCGCTCGACGACCGCTTCGGCTCCCTGCTCGCGACCTTCCTCACCGAGACGGAGATCGGCCGCGCCTGGCTCACCACCACCCTCATCGCGGCGACCCTCACAGTGCTCTGCTTCGCCATGCGCAACCAGACCGCGGTGCTGTTCATGGCCGTCGGGTCGATCCTCGGGCTCATCCCGATGGCGCTGCTCGGGCACTCCGGCGGAACCGAGAGCCACGACGCCGCCACGAGCGCCATCTGGCTGCACATCGTGTTCGCAGCGATCTGGCTCGGCGGGCTGCTCACCCTGGTCGTCAGCGCCCGGGTGCTCGACAGTGGCCGGATCGTGCCGCTGCTCGGCCGGTACTCCACCCTGGCCATCATCAGCTTCGTGGTGGTCGCGGCCTCCGGCTACGTGAGCGCCGAGATCCGCGTGGGCACGCTCGACAACCTGCTCACGCCCTACGGGATCCTCGTGCTGGTGAAGGTCGGCGCGCTGGGGGCCCTCGGCGTGTTCGGTGTCATCCAGCGGCGGTATCTGATCGGGCGGATGACGACGACCGGCAACCGCAAGTTCTTCTGGTGGCTGGTCACGGCCGAGCTCGCGTTCATGGGGCTCGCGTCGGGTGTCGCCGCGGCGCTGGCCCGCACAGCCACTCCGAAGCCGGAGGTGGTCGCCTCCGCGACCAGCGGCGCTACTCCGGCGGAGATCCTCACCGGCTCCCCGCTGCCCGACCCGGTGACCTTCGGACGCCTGTTCACCCTGTGGAACTTCGACCTCATCTGGGTGCTGTTCTGCGCCTTCGCGATCTTCTTCTACCTGGCCGGCGTGTGGCGCCTGAAGAAGCGCGGCGACTCCTGGCCCGTGCTGCGCACCGTTCTCTGGGTGGCCGGCATCCTGCTGCTGTTCTACATCACCAACGGGGGCGTGAACCTCTACGAGAAGTACCTATTCAGCATCCACATGCTCGCCCACATGACGCTCGGCATGATGGTGCCGGTGCTGCTGGTCCCCGCCGCGCCGATCACGCTCGCGCTGCGTGCGATCCGCAAGCGCGACGACGGCAGCCGCGGCGCCCGCGAGTGGATCATGATCGCCACCCAGTCCAGTTACTTCGGCTTCCTATCGCGACCGATCGTCTCGGCGGGACTGTTCGTCGTCTCGCTCTGGGTGTTCTACTACTCCCCCCTGTTCCGCTGGGCGACGACCGACCACATCGGGCACCAGTGGATGATTATCCACTTCCTGCTCACCGGCTACCTGTTCGTGAACTCGTTGATCGGGGTCGACCCCTCGCCGCACCGCGCGCCGTACCCGCTGCGCCTGCTCGTGCTGCTCGCGACGATGGCGTTCCACGCCTTCTTCGGGCTGTCGCTGATGACCGGGACCGGCCTGCTGCTCGCGGACTGGTACGGCTCGATGGGCTGGGGCATCAAGGCGATCGAGGACCAGCAGGCCGGCGGCGGGATCGCCTGGAGCGTCGGCGAGATCCCGACGGTGGCCCTCGCCATTGCGGTGGCGATCATGTGGTCGCGCAGCGACGAGCGCGACTCGAAGCGCTACGACCGCAAGGCTGAGCGCGACGGCGATGCGGAGCTCGAGGCGTACAACGCGATGCTCGCGGCGCGCGCGGGGCGCAAGGCGCGCTAGGCGGGTCCGGGCTCGCGGCCGCGCGGGTGGCCGGTTGGGCATGGTTCGGTCGCGTGGAGTGCGCACGAACTGGCCACCGGCGGAGCGGTGCCGCGGTGGATCGGGCGCGGGTGGCCAGTTGGGCACCCTCTGTGTCGCCCGATCCGTGCCGGAGTGGCCAGTCCTGGCGCGCTGCCCGCGCGAGAGTGCAGTTGTGTCCCAGTTCGGCGCCCGAAACCGTGCACAACTGCACTATCGGCGCGGGTCGGGGACGGGGACGAGTGAGCGGATGC
>JBEVDR010000182.1:0-4998 GCA_040513215.1 Microbacteriaceae bacterium
TGGCACCGGGGGAGCGTTGCGCCTCGACATCCAACCGCAACTTTGAAGGCCGGCAGGGCAAGGGCGGGCGCACCCACCTGGTGTCGCCGCTGGTTGCCGCCGCCACCGCGGTGCGCGGCACCCTGTCGAGCCCGTGGGACCTGGAGGCCAACTAATGGACAAGATCACTTCCGTTTCCGGAATCGCGGTACCGCTGCGCCGGTCGAACGTGGACACCGACCAGATCATCCCTGCGGTGTACCTGAAGCGCGTCACCAAGACCGGTTTCGAAGACGCACTGTTCTCCGCCTGGCGGCAGGACCCTGACTTCGTGCTGAACCAGGACCGCTACCAGGGTGCGCGCATCCTCATCGCCGGCCCCGACTTCGGCACCGGATCCAGCCGCGAACACGCCGTCTGGGCGCTGCGCGACTACGGGTTCCAGGCCGTGCTGAGCCCGAAGTTCGCCGACATCTTCCGCAGCAACGCGGGCAAGCAGGGCCTGCTCGCGGGTGTCATCACCCAGGAGCAGACGGAACAGCTGTGGGCGCTCATTGAGTCGCAGCCCGGGCTCGAAATCACGGTGGATCTCGACACGAAAATCGCGACAGCCGGCGACTATCAGGTCCCGTTCGAGATCGACGATTACACTAGATGGCGCTTACTCGAAGGGCTAGACGATATTGCCCTCACACTGCGCAATGAAGCTCAGATAACAGAATTCGAAGCACGCCGCGAGAGCTGGCGGCCTAAGACATTGCCGGTGAAATAAGTGAACTCCCTCCTCGAAGACGCCCAGAAGGCCGGACAGCGTGTCGGACTGAAGTCCGACAAGATCGTGATCCGGGGCGGAAAGCCGCTGCACGGTCGGGTGACCGTGCGCGGTGCCAAGAACCTCGTCACCAAGGCGATGGTCGCGGCACTGCTCGGCCAGACGCCCAGCCTGCTGAAGGACGTCCCCGAGATCAGTGACGTCGAGGTCGTGCGCGGCCTGCTCAAGGTGCACGGCGTCGAAGTGACCCAGCCCGCGCCCGGCGAGCTGCTGCTCGACCCGGTCGGTGTGAAGAGCGCGCACTTCGCCGAGATCGACGCGCACGCCGGCTCCAGCCGCATCCCGATCCTGTTCTGCGGCCCGCTGCTGCACCAGCTGGGCGAGGCGTTCATTCCCGACCTGGGCGGATGCCGCATCGGCGACCGTCCGATCGACTTCCACCTCGACGCGCTGCGCGCCTTCGGCGCCATCGTCGACAAGCAGCCGAACGGCATCCACCTCACCGCTCCGGATGGGCTGAAGGGCGCCAACATCGCGCTGCCGTACCCGAGCGTCGGCGCCACCGAGCAGGTGCTGCTCTCCGCGGTGCTCGCCGAAGGCGTCACCGAACTGAAGAACGCGGCGATCGAACCCGAGATCACCGACCTCATCATGATCCTGCAGAAGATGGGCGCGATCATCACGGTCGAACCCAACCGCACGATCTTCATCGAGGGCGTCGACGAGCTGCGCGGCTACGAGCACCGCGCCATCTTCGACCGCAACGAAGCAGCTAGCTGGGCCTCCGCCGCACTCGCCACCGAGGGCGACATCTTCGTGGCGGGCGCCAAGCAGGAGGAACTGATGACGTTCCTCAACATCTTCCGCAAGGTCGGTGGGGCGTTCGACATCCACGAAGACGGCATCCGCTTCTACCACCCCGGCGGCACGCTCAAGCCGGTCGTGGTGGAGACCGACGTGCACCCCGGCTTCATGACCGACTGGCAGCAGCCGCTCGTGGTGGCGCTGACCAAGGCGGAGGGAACCTCCGTCGTGCACGAAACCGTGTACGAGAACCGGTTCGGCTTCACCCAGGCGCTGATCGAGATGGGCGCCGACATCGTCGTGCACAAGGACGGACTGGCCGGCCTCACCCGCCGCGTGCCCCGCCGCCCGCTGGAGCAGGCCGCCGTCATCACCGGGCCCACGAAGCTGCACGGAGCGGACGTGCGCGTTCCCGACCTGCGCGGCGGCTTCAGCCACCTCATCGCGGCGCTCACCGCCGAGGGTGAGTCGACCATCAGCAACGTTGGCATCATCAGCCGCGGGTACGAGCACTTCATCGACAAGCTGCGCCAGCTTGGAGCCGACTTCACCTACGAAGGATAATTCGGGGGTGGCAACACAACCGAAGCGCACATCCGAGCGAACATTCATCTGGTACCTGCTGGCCTCGCTGGCGCTGCCGTTGATGAACTGGCTCGGCCGTTACGAGATCATCGACCGGCACAAAATACCCCAGCGGGGTGCGTTCGTGCTGTCCCCGAACCACTACTCGGAGATCGATCCGGTCGTGATGGGCGCCGCTGTCTGGTACAGCGGGCGGGTGCCTCGCTTCATGGCGAAGGCGTCCCTGTTCAAGGTGCCGGTGCTGAAGACGCTGCTCAAGGCATCCGGCCAGATCCCCGTCGAACGGGCCGGCGCCATGCGCGGCAGCGACCCTGTGGCGGCCGCCCGCACCCTGGCCAAGCAGGAGTCCGCGGTGATCGTCTACCCGGAGGGCTCGCTCACCCGCGACCCTGACATGTGGCCGATGCGCGGCAAGACCGGCGCCGTACGTCTCGCGCTGGAAGCCGGCATCCCGCTGATCCCGGCAGCGCACTGGGGCACACACAAGATCATGGCGCGCTACTCGAAGTCGATCAGCTTCTGGCCGCCACGCAAGCGCGTGCGGATCAAGATCGGCGACCCTGTCGACCTGTCAGCGTTCGAAGGACGCCCGCTCGACTCACAGACGCTGAACGCGGCTACCGCAGTGCTGATGGACGCGATCACCGCGTTGCTCGAAGACCTGCGCGACGAGAAGGCTCCCGCCGAGCGCTGGGACCCGTCGAAGAACAACCAAAAGGAGACTGGTCGGTTTTGAGTGACACGGGGGAAGAGCCGCAGAAACTTGCCACCGGACCAGTGACCACCGAGGCGTTGAAAACCATCTCGGTGCCCACCGAGCGGCGTCGCATCGCGGTCCTTGGCGCAGGCAGCTGGGGCACCACCTTCGCCAAGGTGCTCGCCGAGGGCGGATCCGACGTCGTGATCTGGGCCCGCCGCCCCGAGTTGGCGCGCGAGATCACCGAGACCCACCGCAACTCCGACTACCTGCCAGGCATCAACCTGCCGCTCGCGCTCACCGGTGACTCGCGGGTTGACCGCGTGCTCGCGGGGGCCGAGCAGGTGTACCTGTCGGTGCCGAGCCAGACGCTGCGCGAGAACCTCAAGGCGGTGCGGCACCTGATTCCCGCCGGCGTGCCCGTGATCAGCCTGATGAAGGGTGTCGAGCGCGGCACGGGGAGCCGGATGAGCGAGATCGTGCGCGAGGAACTCGACATCGACCCCGACCTGATCGCCGTTGCATCCGGACCCAACCTGGCCCTCGAGATCGCCCGCCGCCAGCCGACCGCCGCGGTCGTGGCATCCAACAGCCTCGACACCGCCGCCATGGTCGCGGCGACCGCCACCAACCCGTACTTCCGATGCTTCGTCAACAACGATGTGATCGGCACCGAGTTCGGCGGAGTGCTGAAGAACCTGATCGCCGTCGCGATCGGCATCGTCGACGGTGTCGGCTACGGCGAGAACACCAAGGCGTCGATCATCACCCGCGGACTGGTCGAGATGACCGACTTCGCGGTGGCGTTCGGCGCGAAGGCCGAGACCCTGTCGGGACTGGCCGGGCTCGGCGACCTGATCGCTACCTGCGAGTCACCGCTCTCGCGCAACAACACCGCCGGACGGCTGCTCGGCCAGGGCTACGCGTTCGCCGACGTGGTCAAGCAGATGAACCAGACCGCGGAGGGCCTCGCCTCGGTGGCGCCGATTCTGGAGCTGGCGCGATCCAAGGGCGTCGACATGCCCATCGTCGGGCAGGTGGAGCAGGTGCTGGCCGGCACCCTGGCGCCGCGGAACCTCGCGCCGCACCTCACCGACACCGACGAACCGCAGGGGGAGTAATTGCCAAAGAAGACCGTCGCCCTCCTGTTCGGAGGGCGCTCCTCCGAGCACTCGATCAGCTGCGCCACCGCCGGCGGTGTGCTGTCGGCGATTGACCGCGACAAGTACGACGTCATCCCGATCGGCATCACCCGGGACGGCGCGTTCACGCTGCAGCCGGATGACGCGGCACGCTTCACCCTGTCCAGCAACCTGCCCGTGGTCGAGGACAACGGCACCCGCATCCACTGGCCGGAATCGGCGCTGTCACGTGAAATCACGGTGACGGACGTCGCGGGGCAGACCAGCTCGCTCGGCGACGTCGACGTGGCATTCCCGATCCTGCACGGACCGTTCGGCGAGGACGGCACAGTGCAGGGCCTGCTCGAGCTGGCCGGCATCCCGTACGTTGGCGCTGGCGTGCTCGCCTCCGCGGTCGGCATGGACAAGCACTTCACCAAGAGCGTGCTGCAGCACGCCGGCATCGCCGTCGCCCCCTGGGAGACCGTGACCGGGCGCCGCTGGGCAACCGACCGCTCCGGGGTCGAAGCCGCTGCTGACGCGCTCGGCTGGCCGGTGTTCGTGAAGCCAGCGCGCGCGGGCTCCAGTGTCGGTGTCACCCGGGTCACCAGCCCGGCCGGGCTTGCCGCCGCGCTCGAGGTCGGCTTTGCCGAGGACTCGAAGGTGCTGATCGAGGCCGCCCTCGTCGGCCGCGAGGTGGAGTGCGGCGTGCTTGGCGGACTCGACGGCGCAGGGCCCCGGGTGTCACTTGCCGGTGAGATCGTGGTGAGCGGACGAGACTTCTACGACTTCGACGCGAAGTACCTGGATGCCCCGGGCATCGACCTGGTCTGCCCTGCCCCGCTCAGCGACGCCGAGCTTGCCGAGATGCGGGACCTCGCGGCGCGCGCGTTCGAGGCGATCGACGGCGCCGGGCTCGCCCGCGTGGACTTCTTCCTCACCGCATCCGGTTTCGTGATCAACGAGGTGAACACGATGCCCGGCTTCACGCCGATCTCGATGTTCCCGAAGTGCTGGATGGCGTCGGGGCTCAGCTACCC
>JBEVDR010000183.1:0-14479 GCA_040513215.1 Microbacteriaceae bacterium
GCCGAAGGCTGCCAAGGCACCCGTCAAGAAGGCTCCGGCGAAGGCCCCGGCCAGCGCAGCTGCTAAGCCCGCCGCCGCGAAGACTCCCGCAACCAAGGCCCCCGCAGTCAAGACCACCGCCACGAAGGCTCCCGCCGCCAAGGCACCTGCAACCAAGGCACCCGCTGCCAAGGCCCCGGCCGCAAAGACCACCTCAACCAAGGCTCCCGCCGCCAAGGCACCTGCGGCCAAGGCCCCGGCCGCAAAGGCCCCCGCTACCAAGGCCCCCGCCGCGAAGGTTGCCGCCGAAGCACCGGTCGCCCCCGCCACCACCGCTCCCGCCACGACCGGCACGGTCGCTGAACTGCGCGAGCAGGCGAAGGCACTCGGCCTGAGCGGCTACTCCAAGCTCAGCAAGGCACAGCTCGTGGAGCTCATCGCCGCGTCGAAGTAGGTCCGCGCTACCGCTGACCGCGACATCCGCTCGGCATCGGTGCAGCTTTAGGCTGCGCTGATGCCGAACAGGCCGATGATCAGCGCCATCACCAGGAACGTGACCAGTTCGTGGGCGATGTTCAGCAGGGTGAGCTTCCACGGACGGTTCTCGAACGCATCGTGGGTGATGAAGCGCGCCGCCGTGAAGCCCGCCCACAGGATCAGCGCGGTGAGCACGGTGTTGCCGAGGAAGTTCCCGCCGTAGAACTCCTGGGCGATCGCGGCCGACCCGGCGAGTACCCAGGCGCTGACGAAACTGACGATCACCGTAACGATGATCGCGGTGACTGCGTTGGCCGGCTGCTCGACGCGAGCGGCCTTCTGCCACCAGGTGCCGAATACGGGGCGGGCGTACCAGATGGATCCCACCACCATGGTGGAGATCGTGGCAACGATGACTGCCCAGTAGTTGATCTCAGGAATCATGGTGGGTCCCCTCTCGGTGACGTGACGTTCAGTCACGTGGTGATCGGATTGTAGACCCGCGGATGCCGCCGGCAGCGGTTTGTGGCGTCCGGCACGGCGTCGTTGTAGGCCCTCTGCCGGGTCACTCGGGCTGGTTGCCCACGGGACCGCCGTGCTCGAACGGGCTGGCGAACCCCGTGTAGGCCAGGTGCAGCAGCATCCCCTCTGCCGCGTGATCGAGATTGTGGCAGTGGTCCATCCAGATGCCGGGGTTGTCGGCGCGCAGCGCCACCTCCCACACCTCGCCCGGCTCGACGTCGAAGGTATCCATCCAGAGCGGTGACCCGGCCGGGGCGACCCCATTGCGGGAGAGCACGAGCACATGATGGCCGTGCGGATGCATCGGATGCGTGTCGGTGCCGCGATTCACCACGATCAGGCGCACCAGGTCGCCCTCGCTCACCTCGGTGGCCGGGATCAGCGGGTACACGGCGCCGTTGACGGTGTAGCCAAAGCCCGGTAGCCCGTTCACAAAGCGCACCGCACGGTCGAGCACGAGGGTGTCGGTCACGTCGTACGGCCCGGCCATGTCGGGCGTCAGCGCCGGGCTGCCGTAGTGGAACAGGTCAAGCGTGGGAAGCCCCGCTGGCGCGGCATCCAGCGCCCGGCCACCCGGAGCGATGAGGTCGACGCCGACGTCGGCGGCACTGGCCGTGCGGACGGCGACTGCGGTCTCCGGCATGGTCAGCTGCACGTCGTAGCGGCCACCGGCCGGGATGCGGAGCTGCTGGTTCTCGACATCCGTCGGCCCGGTGAGATCGCGGCCGTCGAGGGCGACAACCCGGAACGGAGCCCCGGTCACGGTGAACCAGCGAGGCACCTGGTCGGTGTTGAGCAGGCGCAGCCGCACCAGTTGGCCGGGCGCCACCTCCACCTTCTCGCGTCGGTCGCTGCCGCCGAGCAGCGTTGCCGAGCCGAACGTGTGCAGCGGCAGTGTGAGGTCCACCGCGGGCTCGGCCGCTATCGGCAGCACGACCAGCGTGCCGTACAGCCCGCGGCGCACGCCCTCCGCGGAGTGCTGGTGGGTGTGGTACCAGTAGGTGCCGGTGTCTTCGGCCACGAACCGGTAGGTGAACGACTCCCCGGGCAGCACCGCATCCTGCGTGACGCCTGCCACCCCGTCCTCACCGTTCGGCACATCGACCCCATGCCAGTGCACGGTGACCCCGCCCTCAATGTCCCGGTTTCGCAACTCCACTTCGACGGTGTCGCCCTGGTGCACCACGATCGGCTGCCCCGGCACCGACCCATAACTCCAGGCATCCAGCGTCGCCCCGGACGGCAGCTGAACCTCCTGGTGCTGCGCCTCCAGGGTGAAACGCATCGAATTCGCGCTTTCCGGGGTTCGCAGATCGGCGACAGAAACGGATGCCTCGGGCTCGGCTGGCGCGGCGGCACTGCCGTGCCCATGGCTGGCGTTCGCCGCCGTCACCCCGGCGGTCGTGGAGAGCCAGCCGTACCCGGCGGATGCCACGAGCACGAGAACGGCGAGCGCGGCGAGCGCGGCGATCGTGCGCGGTGCCCGATCGGACAGCACCGCGGCGGTGATCGCGATCAGCACGACAAGCAGCAGCACAACACTGACCGTCGCGACCCAACCGACCGGATAACCGATGATGAGGGTCGTCACCACGCCGACCGCGGAGCCGTAGCCCGCGGCCAGCAGCGCGGTGGCCACCCGCGCGAGCCGAATCGACTCTGGCCGGCGTCGCATCCGCCGGATCAGCGGTGGCACCGCGATGACCAGTGCGACGATGGCGGTAACCGCGGCAAGCGGAAGCGCCAGCAGCACCTTCTCCTCGATGAACCACCAGCCGGCGTCCCGCACGGCGATCACGATCAGGATGCGGCCGATGACGGGCAGCATGCCCAGCAGCGCGAAGCCGAGCGCCAGCCGCGGCGACCAGCGACTGGCGGAGTTGCGGGCGACGATGATTCCGGATGCCAGCCAGAGCGCGGCCCCGACCACGCAGAGCGCGAGGTCGAGGCCGAGCAATGACTGGTGTGACATCGGGGTGGGGCTGGGATTCGGGTTGCGGCGGCGTGGGAACTAGGTCATCGCGGGATGGGAGCGGCGACGGGCTCCTTCTCGACGGTGGCGCTGCCGGTCGCGATCAGGCGACGCGCGCGCTGGATCAGCATGTAGCTGACCACGAAGGCCGCGAGCCCGACGATCGCGTGGAAGCCCAGCATGATCGACGCGGCGACCGGTACCTCTGCGCTTTCCTCGGAGGCGCCGGTGACCGCGCCGGTGAGGATGAACAGCACCGTTTGGAACAGGATTAGCGCAAGCGGCACCACGGACAGCCCGATGGTGCGTCCCCCGGCGCGGGCGAGCGCAGCGCCGATGATGACCAGCAGCGCGAGGATCGGCAGCACGAACCGGCCGTTCATGGCGTGGAAGGCGAACCCTTCCATCGGGTCGGTGGAGAAGACGCCGTACGCCGCGAAGTAGAACTGCACGGTGAGCGAGATGATCAGCAGGATTGTCAGAACCAGAAACAGCTTGCGCATGAAAATGACTCCTCGGTAGGTCACCGGTCGAGGGTGTGGACCGCGACGATCGACGGTGACCGCGCCTCCCTGAGCCAGTGGGTCTCGACGCACAGTACCCCTAATGGGGGTGGAGCACTATCCCCCGTTTCCCGGAATGTCAATCCCTCCGCGCCGATGCTCGGAGCTTCCCAACGGTCTCCGGGACTGCGCTGGCGGCTGCTCTTGAGAACCAGCCGCGGGCGGGCGTACCGTCAGCATCAGGCAACCCGCCGATGAGAGGAGTCTCTCGTGCATTACACCGATGACAGCGACCAGCTTCCGCCGCTTCCAGACTTCGGCCCGCGTGACGGCAAGCACGGAGTGGACCGCGACGAGAGCTATGACCCATACCCCGCGACTCGGATCGGCGTGGGCTCGGTGAACGCACTCACCGTCAGTGTGGCCGACGCGCGTCTGCATCTTGCGGTGCTGGTGGAGCGAGTGGCGGAGGGTGACGAAGTCATGATCGTTCGCGACGGTGTTCCGGTAGCCCGACTCGTATCGGCGGTGTCGGCGCCGCGAAGCACTCGAGGCGGTGCCACAGCGGTCGACCGGACTGCCGCGGCCGCTCTGCCAGGCGCGCCCGCCGAGCCGGCCGCGGCAGCGCAGGGCCGGCGCAAGCCCAAGGAGACCACTGACTACATCGATCATGGCGCGCACCTGCTCGAACTACCGGACGGCGGCCCCAGCGACGGGCGACACGGGGTCGACCGCGACAGGGGCTTCATGCCGTCTGGCTCGTGACCATCCGCAAGCACGCCATCGTGCACGGTCGGGTGCAGGGCGTCGGTTTCCGTTACGCGGCGGAGGATGAGGCCAACCGCCTGGGACTCACCGGGTACGTGCGCAACCGTTCGGATGGCGCCGTGGAGGCCGAACTCGAGGGCGACGAGGCATCCGTCACACGGATGCTCGACTGGCTGCACGCCGGACCGCCGGGAGCGCACGTCAGGAAGGTGACGGTGACCGACGTGGACCCGCATGGGAGCACGGAGTTTCGCATCACCTGGTGACTGCATCAGGGGGGGCTCAGGCATAGTCATCCGGTGTGATCCACCGCACACCGCGACGGTGACTGAGCAGCAGCCCGCGCAAGGTCAGCTGCTGCGCGGAGAACGCATCGCTGAGCGCTCGTGCCCACTCGATGTCGATCGGAGTGAGCGTCTCGCTGGCGTGGCGTTCAATCACGACGATCACGGATGCCGCGTCCAGCACGTCAACCGCTTGGCTGATGTTCTGGACCACGGTGGTCAGTTGCGCGGTCGGCCGTTCCGGCCGGTCGATCGGAATCAGCATCGGCAACTGGATCTGCTCCGCGTCGAGGAAGAGGAACCACAGTTGCCGGCTGATGGCCCTGCCGACGAGGTCGCCAACGCGCTGTTCGATCAGCGCGTCGGTCGTGAGGGGCACGAAGGTGGTGTCGTCATAGTTGGGTGGCTTCATACCGCCCAGAGTGCGCGCCATCCGGCACGGCCTGGCCAGTTTCCTCGCGCCTGTGGAGAGCTCCCGCCTGTGCACAAGTCGCGTTCGGCCGGCCAGCAGACCGTCACTCCAGATCTTCGAGCAGGTTGCGGCACGCCTGCTGGCAGCGGCGGCAGGCTTCGCCGCAGATGCGGCAGTGCTCGTGCATGTCGGCGTGGCTCTCGCACTCGTCCGCGCAGGTGGAGCAGGTGGTGATGCACCCGGCGAGCACCGCGGCCAGCAGGTTGCTGTCCGGGGAGGTCTGCCGGGTCAGCACCTTTCCGGTCGCGGCGCAGACGTCGGCGCAGTCGAGGTCGGTGCGGATGCACCGCACCAGATCGGCCACCATCTCCTCGCCGAGGCAGGCGTCGGCGCAGGCAGTGCATGCGGCGGCGCACTCGAAGCAGGCGTCGATCGCAGTCGCCAGCGCCTCGGCATCCGCCACTTCCTGAGGATTCGCATCGAGCATGTCTCTAGTGACGGTCATGGCTCTCTCCATCCGAGTCGGCGGAGCGCGCGACGCTGCGATGCTCCGGCGGTGATTCCACGGTACGCCGCGGCTCTCGGCTGGTCGAGCGCCTCCCGCTGGTCGCCCACCAGAGGTTGCCTCGCCATCCACCCGTGGATATCGTGACCGCATGAATGATCAAGGCGAGCTGGACGAGGACGAACTCGACGCCGAACCCGACACGACGGACTTCGACGCCGAGCAGGACCGACGAGCTGACATGCCCGGCGGAGCCTTGTCACCCGGTACGACGGCGACGGGAAGACCCACCGGCCGGGACTGACCTCAAGCTGCGACCGGTCGGGCACCGCGGCGCTAGTATTCCGGCTTCACGCGAGCGTTATTGCACGCGCGCGGAGCCACTTCGCTAGCGGCAGCGCTTGCCTCTCACCGGGCGGCGAACTCCTGCGCGAGGATCGCGTACACCCCGGTGTCGGCCCACTCCCCCTTGAACTTCAGGTCCTGCACGAAGTGTGCCTCTTCGCGCATGCCGAGTCGACGGCAGAGCGCCACCGACGCGTCGTTCCGCGGGTCGAGCTCAGCGACCACCCGGTGTAGCCGCATCACGTTGAACGCGAAAGTCAGCACCACGGATGCCGCTTCCCTGGCGTAACCCTGACCCTGATGATCGGGATGCAGGCTCCAGCCGATCTCCGCACACTCACTGGTCGCGCTCTTGATCGTGAAGTAGATCTCCCCGAGCACACGCTTGTCTCTGTGGCGTTCCACGGCAAGCTGCAAGTAGTCGCCATCCTTCTCCAGTCGACTGCGCTGCGACCACTCCGCGATCTTCGCGGCCACCGTGTCGTGATCGCGCGGCTCGTAGAGCATGTAGCGGCAGACATCCTCGCGGGATTGGTAGGAGTGAACCGCGTCGACATCGTCAACGGTGAGCAGTCGCAGGCTAAGCCGGTCGGCCTCGAGCGGCGCCCTGAACTCGTACGGGATCACGATGCTGCCCCCGGTTTCGTCATGGCGAGGAGCCTACCGGGCCGGTGAGATCCCGCGACTGGAGGGGTTGTCGCAGAGAACGACCCGCTCCGCGTTCGTTCTCTGAATTTCCGAGAGAAACCTAGTGCGGTGCGCGCCCAACACGTTTAGCGTGGCCTCGATGAGGAGGGGATCATGACCCACACCAACCAGAACACACCGTACGACGAGACACCGGACGACATCGTCAACATCGAGTTCGAAGACGACGAATACGCCACCGCATACGACGACGACTCTGCCGAGGACGACCTGTTCGCCGAGGACATCACCCTCGCGGACTCCGACGTCGAGGACATCAACCTCGACGACACTGACTTAGATGACACCGACCTGGACGACATCAACCTCGAGGACACTGACCTCGACGACAGCGATCTCGACGACACCGGGCGAACAGCCGACTGACGAATGCCGAATGTCCCCCTGACAATCTCGGTGGCCGGAGGTAGCATCCGAAATGTGGGGGTGCCGTAACCAAACGCGTCAGCATCCCGCTGGCGCGCGGCAACCCGGGCTGGATGACATCACATGATGAACATGACCATGCAGATGATGGAGATGCACCAGAAGGACATGCCGATGCAGGGCATGGACATGTCGATGATGCAGGACTGTATTGAGGCCTGCTCGGCCGCCGAGCAGGCATGCAGCATGTCCGCCGGCATGATCAGCGGTGACGACATGTCGATGTGCATGAACATGTGCATGAACACGGCTGACGTCGCCAACACGATGATGCGGATGATGATGCGCCCGAACGGCATGCACATGGCGAGCTTCTCGTCGATGATGCAAACCACGATGGACATGTGCACCGCCACCGCTGAGGAGTGCATGAAGTTCGCGGACATGAACGAGGACGCCCGCATGTGCGCCGAGGTCTGCCGTCAGTGCGCCATGGCCTGCCAGAAGATGATGGACGCCATGAAAGGCATGATGCCCGCCAGCTAGCGTCCCAGACCAGATCTCTCGCCGATCCAGGATCGGCTGACCCCAGCTTCGAGTTGCCTACAGCTTGAAGACGCTGACGCGCGCGCTGCCCACGGCGAGCGCGTTGTACAGCGTGTGCAGCGCCACCGGCTGTCCCGGCGTGACCGTGGCGGTGAGGTCTTCGTGGTTCCACAGCCAGACGGTGTCGCCACCGTCGAGAAGGTTGATGGCGATCCATCCATCGGATGTCGCGTGCCGCACGATTCCGTCTGCCCACTTGCTCGGCGTCGCCGCGACCACTCGCGCCTGGATGCTTTGCATCGCATGGCCGGCCCCTTGATTGACGCACGCGTTGCCACCTTCGGCGTGGTTGCACTGCATGGTGTGAACCACTCGCGTGAGATTCGTCATCCTGACCTCCTTTACGATGCCGCTACTGCTGCTGACGGATGCCGCCGATTTGGCGTTTCAAGGAGTGTAGGTTTCGCGGGCTGAAGACTCATCTGGGGCCGTCACATTGTGAAACACAAGCGGCGGAGGGGGTTTCGACAGCTCAACCAGCGGAGGACAGCACCCGCCATAAACTTGATGCCGATATTCTCCGCGGATAGCACCACTTCGCGGGGCGACAGGAGAGGCACAGTGACGGTTACAACAACGAAGGCACTGCTGCTCTCCTCAGACCGCACTCCCCCGCCCCGCACCCTGATGGACATCCTGCGGGCGACGGCCCGGTCGCATCCGCAGGCCTCCGCATTGGCGGACACCGCCGGTTCGTTGAGCTACCGGGAACTGCTCGGCGAGGTCAACGCCGCAGCGGCCCGACTCAGCACAGCCGGCGTGCGGCGTGGCGACAAGGTCGGCATCCGCATCCCATCTGGCACCCGCACGCTGTACATCTCGATCCTCGCCGTCATGGCGGCCGGAGCCAGCTACGTACCGGTGGATGCCGACGACCCGGAGGAGCGCGCCGAGCTGGTGTTCCGCGAGGCCGACGTCGTGGGCGTGATCGGCGCCGACGGGCAGCTCGCCGTCTACGGTGACCGCGACCCCGCCGAGCTCGACGATCGCGAGCCGCCGATGAGCGGCATCCCGACCCTCGGTTCCCCGACCGGCAGCATGCCGATGGTGGGCGCGGTCGACCTCGATGACGACGCTTGGGTGATCTTCACCTCGGGGTCGACTGGTGTGCCGAAGGGCGTGGCGGCCTCCCACCGTTCGGCGGCGGCCTTCGTTGATGCCGAATCCCGCATGTTCCTACAGGACGATCCGATCGGTCCGGGCGACCGGGTGCTCGCCGGACTGTCCGTCGCATTCGATGCCTCCTGCGAGGAGATGTGGCTGGCGTGGCGGCACGGGGCCTGCCTGGTTCCCGCCCCACGCTCCCTGGTGCGCTCCGGCGTCGACCTCGGCCCGTGGCTGATCGCGCACAGCATCACCATCGTCTCCACCGTGCCGACCCTCGCCGCCCTGTGGCCGCCGGAGTCGCTGGAACTGGTGCGCCTACTGATCTTCGGCGGCGAAGCCTGCCCGCCCGAACTCGCCGCCCGCCTCGCGGTCGAGGGCCGCGAGGTGTGGAACACCTACGGGCCGACCGAAGCCACCGTGGTGGCCTGCGGTTCCTTGCTGACCGGCGAACCCCCGGTGCGCATCGGTCTGCCGCTCCACGGCTGGGACCTGGCCGTGGTCGACGGTGAGGGCAACCCGGTCAACGAAGGCGAGGTCGGCGAACTGATCATCGGCGGTGTGGGCCTTGCCCGCTACCTCGATCCGGCGAAGGATGCCGAGAAGTACGCCCCGATGCCGTCGCTCGGCTGGGAGCGCGCCTACCGGTCCGGCGACCTGGTGCGCTACGAGCCGGAGGGACTCATCTTCCAGGGCCGCGCCGACAACCAGATCAAGCTCGGCGGACGCCGCATCGAGCTGGGCGAGATCGACGCCGCCCTCAGCCAGCTGCCGGGCGTCGCCGGCGGCGCCACCCTGGTGCAGACCACCCCGGCCGGCAACAAGATCCTGGTCGGCTACATCGCCCCGATCGATCCGACCGCGCCATTCGACACGGATGCCGCGATGACCCGGCTGCGGGAAGAGCTGCCGGCCTCGAATGTGCCGCTGCTCGCCCTCGTTGACTCGCTTCCCACCCGCACCTCGGGAAAGGTCGACCGCGCCGCCCTGCCCTGGCCACTGCCGAACGTGAACGTGGACACGTCGGCCCTCAGCCCCACCGCCGCGTGGATCGCCGAGCACTGGACCAACATCCTGGGCACCCCGGTCGCCTCACCCGATGACGACTTCTTCGGCCACGGCGGCGGCTCGCTGACCGCCGCCCAGCTGATCTCCGCGATCCGCACCCGGGTGCCCGACGCGCGCGTCACCGACATCTACGACCACCCGAGAATCGGCGCCCTGGCCGCTGAGCTCGACTCTCGCGCGGCGACCGATGCCCGCGAGCCCCGCACGGTCAAGCCGACGGCGCGCCGCACCCAGCTCGCGCAGACCCTGCTCGGCATCCCGTTGCATGTGCTGGTCGGCCTGCGCTGGACGATCTACCTGCTCACCGCCAACAACGTGCTCGCCCTGGTGAGCCCGACCCCGTGGGCCCCGACGGTGTCGTGGTGGTGGCTGATCGCCGGTTTCCTGCTGTTCGTCACCCCGTTCGGGCGGATGGCGATCGCCGTGGTGGCCGCCCGGTTGCTGCTGCGCGGGGTCACCGAGGGCACCTACCCGCGTGGCGGCAGCGTGCATCTGCGGTTGTGGCTGGCCGAACAGGTGGCTCACCTCGCGGGCGCCGCGAACCTGGCCGGCGCCCCGTGGATCAGCTACTACGCGCGGGCTCTCGGCGCGCAGATCGGCAAGGATGTCGCGCTGCACTCGCTGCCGCCGATCACCGGCATGCTGAAGATCGGCGCCGGCGCCTCGATCGAACCCGAGGTCGACCTGTCGGGGTACTGGCTCGACGGCGACATCCTGCGTCTCGGTGCCATCAGCATCGGCGCGGAGGCGTCCGTCGGGTCGCGCAGCATTCTGCTGCCCGGAACCCGCGTCGGCAAGGGCTCCGAGATCGCCGCGGGTTCCGCGGTGCACAGCCGTGTACCGGCCGGACAGCTCTGGGCCGGGTCCCCGGCCGAGCGCACCGGCAAGGCCAAGCACGACTGGCCCCAGCAGCGACCGCCGCGCGGCTCGCGCTGGGTGCCGATTTTCGGCCTGAGCTCGGTCGTGTTCGCCGCACTGCCCGCCGTCGGTGTGGTGCTCGCTGCGCTGATCATCGGAGCCGGCATCCAGGGTTCGACCACGCTTGGTGAAGCCGCGCTGCGTGCGTTCGCCTGGCTTCCGGTGGCCGTCGCGGCCACCGGTGTCGCCTACGCGCTGCTCGTGGTGATCGTGGTGCGGCTGCTCGGTCTGGGCCTCCGCCCCGGCGAGTACCCGGTGCGCAGCCGGGTTGGCTGGCAGGTCTGGGGCACCGAACGAATCCTCGACGCCGCCCGCACCCTGCTCTTCCCGTTCTACGCCAGCCTGTTCACCCCGGTCTGGCTCCGGATGCTGGGGGCCAAGGTCGGCCATAACGTGGAGGTCTCCACGGTGCTGCTGGTACCCAAGCTCACCACGATCGCCGACCACGCGTTCCTCGCGGATGACACCATGATCGGCTCCTACGAGCTCGGGCACGGTTGGATGCGCATCGGTTCGGTGAAGGTCGGCCGCCGCGCCTTCGTCGGCAACTCCGGCATGGCCGGGCCTGGCCGCTCGGTTCCGAAGAACGGCCTGGTCGCGGTGCTGTCGGCCACCCCGCGCAAGGCGAAGTCCGGGTCATCCTGGCTCGGCAACCCGCCGGTGCGGTTGCGCCGTGCGGTCGCCGAGTTCGACGAGACCCGCACCTTCCAACCGCCGGCGCGGCTGAAGCTGGCCCGGCTGTTGTGGGAGCTGTGCCGGTTCATCCCGGTGGTGATCAGCGCCGCGATCGCCCTTGCCGTGCTCGTGGCGCTGGAGTGGATGCTTGCCGAGTGGGGCGCCTGGTGGGCGATCGCGCTGTCCGGCGTGGTGATGCTCGCTGCCGGGGCGGTGGCCGCCGGGATCACCACCACCGCAAAATGGGTGCTCGTCGGCCGAATCTCGGCGCGCGAGCATCCGCTCTGGTCATCGTTCGTGTGGCGGAACGAGGTGTCGGACACCTTCGTCGAGATGGTTGCGGCGCCCTGGTTCGCGGTGCCGGCGACCGGCACGCCCGCGCTGGCCTGGTGGTTGCGGTCGATCGGCGCCAAGCTCGGCCGAGGTGTCTGGTGCGAGTCGTACTGGCTGCCCGAGGCCGACCTGGTGCGGCTCGGCGACGGTGTCACCGTGAACCGCGGCTGCGTCGTGCAAACCCACCTGTTCCACGACCGGGTGATGCAGCTCGACACCGTCGAACTGGACACTGGGGGCACCCTCGGGCCGCACAGCGTGATCCTGCCGGCCGCCGCGATCGGCGCCGGCGCCACCGTTGGACCCGCCTCGCTGGTGATGCGCGGCGAGTTCGTGCCGGACTCCACCCGCTGGGCCGGGAATCCGATCGCACCCTGGGCCGACCCGGAGTCCCGGGCGTGACAGACTCGAAAGCGGTGAAAGCTCTCAATTCCTCGGTCGGCGCTACGGTCGTCGACCCGTATGTGCCCGGCAGCGGGAACCGCGGCTACTCGGTGCGTCACTACGACCTCGACATCGACTACCGGGTGGCGAACAACCGTTTCCTCGGCACCGCCGTGATCAGCGCGCATGCCTCGGAGCATTTGGAAACGTTCACCCTCGACCTGGTCGGCCTCACCGCGGCGAAGGTGACGGTGAACGGCCAGCGTGTCGCCCGGTTCCTGGACGTGGCCGGCAAGCTGATTATCACGCCGGCAAGACCCGTCGAGGCCGGCGCGGCGTTCACCGTCACCATGCGGTACTCCGGATCACCCGGCCCGCGCCGCAGCCGGTGGGGCGAGCTCGGCTGGGAGGAACTCTCGGAGGGCGTGCTCGTCGCCAGCCAACCGACCGGCGCACCCACCTGGTTCCCCTGCAATGACCGTCCCGCTGACAAGGCCACCTACCGCATCGCCGTGACCGCCGAGACGCCGTACCGGGTGATCGCGAACGGCAAGCTCGTGGCATCCCGAGTCAAGGCCAGCCGCACCCAGTGGGTGTACGAGGTGACCGAGCCGATGGCGCCCTATCTGGCGACGGTGCAGATCGGCTACTACTCACCGCGCCACCTGACGCCCGGCCATGACGGCCAGGTGCCGATGAAGGCGTGGATCCCCCGCGACCTCGGGTTGGAGTTCGCCGCCGACTTCGCCGATCAGCCGGCGATGATGGCCACGTTCGAGCGCCTGTTCGGCCCGTACCCGTTCCCCGATTACACGGTCGTGGTCACCGACGACGACCTGGAGATCCCGCTCGAGGCACACGGGATGTCGATCTTCGGACGCAATCACGTCGACGGGCAGAAGGGCGAGAACCGCCTGGTGGCGCACGAACTAGCGCACTCCTGGTTCGGCAACAGCCTCACCGCGGCATCCTGGCAGCACATCTGGTTGCACGAGGGCTTCGCCTGCTACGCCGAATGGTTGTGGGCAGAGAACTCCGGCAGCTGGAGCGCGCACCGCCTGGCCACCCACTACTGGGCGAAGCTGAGCACGCAGCGGCAGGACTTCCTGATCGGCGATCCCGGTCCGAAGCTGATGTTCGATGACCGGGTATACAAGCGCGGCGCGCTCACCCTGCACGCGCTGCGGCTGACGATGGGCGACACCGCGTTCTTCAGCATGTTGCGCGATTGGACCATCACCAACCGTCACGGCACGGTCACCACCGAGCAGTTCATGGCGCACGCCGCCCGGTTCACCGACCGGCCGCTGGGGCGGCTGTTCCGGTCCTGGCTGTTCGACCGGTCGTTGCCGCGGCTGCCGCGCGGGCACGTCTGATTAGTCAGGATGCCGCGGTAGTCGTCGACACCGTCGCCGGGGTCGGGCTGAGCAACGCGACGGCGAGCATCAGGCCCGGCGCGGGCTGGAGCACGGTGATCTGCGGCACCTCGAGCAGTGCGAGCTGATCCGGCCAGGAGACGAGCGCGACCGCTCCCCCGGCTGCGACGGCCAGCTCGAGGGACGCGTGCTCGACGGTGAGGCCGTGCCCGGTGGCCTTCAGCACCGCTTCCTTCACGGTCCAGAGCAGCGTGCGCCGTTCATGGCGCTGGTCGGCGGGCAGCGCCTGGAGCGCGGCCTGCTCGCGCGGGTGCAGGTCGATCGGGGCACGCGCGACCCGGTCAACCCATTCCATGTCGAGGCCGAGCGGCGCGACATCCGTCACGGCTACCGCCTCCAGGCCGGTGGTGCGACTGAGACTGGCCTGCAACGGCGCGCCGGCGGCGCTGTGCGGGGCGACCACCTGCGGTTTGCCGTGCCGGGTGCTGCCGCAGCGGGCGCAGTGCACGTCGAGCCGAACGGCGGATGCCGGCACCTGGGCGAAGTCCGCCACCGAGTGGACCAGCAGGTCGTGGTCGCGCCGGATGCTGTGGCGCACGGCGACACGGATCACGGGGGCGGGCATGCCGTCCATTGTGCCGCGCTCGGCTGGGCGGACCCAGTCGCTGCAGGCTTGCGGACCTGACTCACGCCCGGCCGAGGCGGACCCAGCTCGCGCCGGAGCGTCAGGCGGCCGGGAACTTCTTTCCGGGATTGAGCAGCACCGCCGGGTCGAGGGCCCGTTTGATCGCCCACTGCGCGTCGACCACGTCTGGGCCGAGTTCCCGCCCGACCTGGTCGCGTTTCAGCAGGCCGATGCCGTGCTCGCCCGATGTGGTTCCGCCGAGCGACAGCGCCAGGTCGATGATGCGGCCGTACGCCTCGATGGCGAGGGCCACCCCGTTGGCGTCGGCGGGGTCGTAACAGACCACCGGGTGCAGGTTTCCGTCGCCGAGGTGGCCGCCGGTGGCGATGGCGATGCCCAGTTCGTCACCGAGCTGTCGGATGCCACGCAACAGCGCCGGCAGCTGAGAGCGCGGCACCGCGACATCCTCGTTCAGGCTTGCCCCCTTCACCGCGCGGACCGCCGCGTGCAACGACCGCCGGGCGGCCATCACGTGCCCGAGCGACTCGG
>JBEVDR010000184.1:0-7137 GCA_040513215.1 Microbacteriaceae bacterium
AGCGTGCCGGCTTCGACATGTGGTGCGGCGTCGACGAAGAAGTTGGTGTCGAGTCCGACAATGATCCAGCCGTCTGGCTCCATCGACTGGCGCGCGGTGGACGGACTAAAGCTGGCGATGTCCGAGAGTGTGACCACGTACGGCACGGTCTCAGCGCCGGGTCCCGGGGGAGTGGAGCCCAGCGGCGTGCTGTATCCGATATCGCAGAACGGTTCTCCATTGAGCACGTAGAATCCGGGGCAAGGCGCTGGAGTCGGGGGCGCGGGCTCGGACGGACTCGGAGAGCCGCCGGTATTGGTGCCGCCGCTCTCGTTGGTGCTTCCAGGTGCGGAGTTGCTTCCGCCCGAGCCGCCGTTGCCGTGGTTGTAGTCGATCGAGAGGTCGACGTGGTCGGTGTCGGTGGTGGCGGAGGGTGTTGGGCATCCGGTCCAGGCGCTGGTTGAGTCACAGCTTGCTGTAGTGTCTGCCGTCGCAGAGAGCGGGTGTGCGAGCCCAATCAGGACCAGCGGGACTAACAGACTTCGTTTCCAGGCCATTGTCCGCTCCTTGAGACGAGCAACTTGATGGGCGGACCTCGGTGGATCGCCATGTCGATCTCCAAGGGGACACGATTGGTGCGTGAAGGCGAGGTCACGTCAACGCCGTCGGAATCCACGACCCTAACTGCAGATACGTCGAGGCACGTGTAGAAGGTCAGTAAAGCCGTCTCACGGTCGATCATCGAGATCTGCTGGAGTGACGTCGAATCGAAGGAAGTCGAACCAACTATTCGTGATCCGGACGCCCGAAGTGCCGCAATATTCTCCGTGGGTACTGAAACATAATCTGCAGTGACCACGTCATCTAAAGCTCGCATGTCAGCGGTGGTGTCATGGCCGAGGCCATCAGTGACTTCTAAATACTCTGCATACGCGGCCTCCGCTGCTGCCAGGGCCTCCTCGTCCGACGCGAAGATCGGAGTCGCCGGCTCTTCGGTGGGCACCACGGTGGGGGAGTCCGGGGCACATGCGGACAGCATGAATGCCAGAGTGACCGCCACGGCAATACCGCTCACCGGGACGAGTCGCGCACGCATGGCCTTCACGCTAGGGCATCCGTGAATCCGACGCAGAATCTATCCACAGGCGGGGCCGCGTCATCCGCCCACCGTGTATGAGTGAAGCCTGGAGTTGGGCCCTTCCGCTGCTCCCGGAAGGGCCGATGTTCAGACCTCGCTGCCTTCGAGAGGGCACCAACGCAGGAGGGCCCGGGACGTGTGTCCCGGGCCCTCCTACTTGCTGCTACCTAGTGGTGCTGCGACTGCTCGATCTCAGTCCGCGTGACCGGCTCGATGCGGTCCTCGAAGAACCAGCGCGAGGCCACGGCCCGCATACGCTGACCGACGGAGATGCGTCCACGAGCGTCGGGACGGATCATCAGCGGCTTGTAGTTCTCGTGCGCAACCAGCTTCCAGCGGTCGTACTCGTCGAGGGGCTCGTGCACCTCGATGTACTCGCCACCGGGGAGGCGGACGATGCGACCGGTCTCGTAACCGTGCAGCGCGATCTCGCGGTCCTTCTTCTGCAGGCCGATGCAGATGCGCTTGGTGACGATGAACGCAATGATCGGTCCGATGATGAGCAGGATCTGCAGACCGATGATCACGCCCTCGATCGTCAGCAAGAAGTGCGTCGCAATGAGGTCCGACGCCGCCGCAGCCCAGAGCACCGCGTAGAACGTGACACCAGCGGCACCGATCGCGGTGCGAACCGGGTGGTTACGCGGACGCTCGGCCATGTGGTGCTCGCGCTTGTCTCCGGTGATCCAGGCCTCAATGAAGGGGTAGATCATCACCAGCACGATGAAGAGACCGATCACCGCCAGCGGAATCAGGATGTTCATCGAGAAGGTGTAGCCGAGCAGCACGAACTCCCAGTGGGATGGCGCCAATCGCAGGCCACCGTCGGCGAAGCCGATGTACCAGTCAGGCTGGGTACCGGCCGACACCGGGGAGGGGTCGTACGGACCGTAGTTCCAGATCGGGTTGATCGTGAAGAACGAGGCGATCAGCACGATCACACCGAACACGATGAAGAAGAAGCCACCGGCCTTGGCCGCGAACACCGGGAGGATCGGAGTACCGACAACGTTGTTGTTGGTGCGACCGGGGCCGGCGAACTGGGTGTGCTTGTTCACCACGAGCAACAGCATGTGCAGACCGAGCACGGCGATCAGGATCGCCGGTAGCAGCATGATGTGCAGCACGTACAGGCGAGAGACGATGTCGGTTCCCGGGAACTCGCCGCCGAACAGCAGGTACGAGATCCAGACGCCGATAACCGGGATGGCCTTGACCATGCCGTCGATGATGCGGAGGCCGTTACCCGACAGCAGGTCGTCGGGCAGCGAGTAGCCGGTGAAGCCCTCCGCCATCGCCAGGATGAACAGCACGAAGCCGAGCACCCAGTTCAGCTCACGCGGCTTCTTGAACGCGCCGGTGAAGAACACGCGCAGCATGTGCAGACCGATGGATGCCACGAAGAGCAGGGCACCCCAGTGGTGGATCTGGCGCATCAGCAGGCCACCGCGCACGTCGAAGGAGAGGTCGAGGCTTGACGCGTACGCGATCGACATCTCGATGCCCTTCAGCGGCACGTACGAACCTTCGTAGTGCACCGGGGTCATGGACGGCGTGAAGAAGAACGTCAGGAACGTTCCACTCAGCAGGATGGCGATGAAGCTGTACAGCGCAACCTCGCCGAGCATGAACGACCAGTGATCAGGGAAGATCTTGCGACCGAGTTCCTTGACCGCGCCGGAGATGCTGGTGCGCTCATCGATGTAGTTGGCAGCGGCGCCGGTGAAACGTGACCCGCGCGACGGCGTGGGGGTCACAGTGGTGGATGTTGACGTGCTCAACGTTCACGCTCCCAGAAGCTAGGACCGACAGGCTCGGTGAAGTCGCTTCGGGCGACCAGGTAGCCCTCGGAGTCCACGGTGATCGGAAGTTGGGGAAGGGGTCGTGCCGCCGGGCCGAAGATCACTTTGGCGCCGTCGGCGACGTCGAACTCGGACTGGTGGCAGGGGCACAGCAGGTGGTGGGTCTGCTGCTCGTACAGGGCGACCGGGCATCCGACGTGCGTGCAGATCTTGGAGTACGCGACGATGCCGTCGTACGACCAGTCCTTACGCGCGGGGGCCTCGGTCAGATCTTCCGGCTTGAGGCGCATCAGCAGCACCGCCGCCTTGGCCTTCTCTTCGAGCAGGCCGCCGTCGTGGGGGAGATCCATCAGACCGTCGGGGATGACGTGGAAGACGGAGCCCAGCGTGACATCCGACGCCTTGATCGGAGTACCGGTCGGGTCAAGCGCCAGACGGGTGTCCTTCGCCCACAGGGTGTGCCGGAGCAGGTCGTGCGGCTCGGCGGCGGGGGCGAGGTCACGGAAGACGACGATGCCGGCGAGCGGCGACACCACGAGGGCGCCGATCAGGCTGTTGCGCAGCAGGGCGCGTCGGCCGAAACCGGACTCCTCGTTGGCTTCCTGGAAGATCTCGACGGCACGGGCGCGGGTGGTTTCCTTGCCGCGAGTCTGGTGCCGAGCCTCGACCAGGTCGTGGCCGTGCATCAGGGCCTTCGCCCAGTGCACCGCACCGAAACCGATGCCGAGCAGGCCGAGGGTGATTCCCACACCGAGCATCATGTTGTTCATCCGAACGGATGTCATGTCGCCCGGCTCGATCGGCCAGATGAAGTATGCGGCGATCGCGAACACGCTGCCGATGATCGACAACCAGAACAATGCGGAGATTCCGCGCTCGATCGTGACCTCGCGTGAGGGGTCCAGGTCGGCGACGCGCTGATGCGGCGGCGGGAATCCCGGGTTCTCGATCGCGTCGGCTACGACGACTGCGGTGCCCGGGTGATCCTCGTGCTTGTCCACAGCCATCTCATTAGCGGCACTGCCGTGCTGCTCTGCCATGCGTTTACCTTTCTAAAACTGCGGCTCGTACGTGGTGACGTGCGAACTTAGTTGGACCGTGCCGCGAGCCAGACCGTGATTCCCACGATGCCGCCCAGGCCGAAGATCCAGATGAACAGGCCCTCAGACACCGGACCCAGATTGCCGAGGTCGAATCCGCCGACCGACGGGTTCTCGTCGAGGTAGGCGAGATACGTGATGATGTCCTGCTTCTCTTCGGGCGAGATGTTCAGGTCATTGAAGACGGGCATGTTCTGCGGGCCGGTGACCATGGCCGCGTAGATGTAGCGGGGCTCGACGCCACCGAGAGCCGGGGCGTACTTGCCCTCGGTCAGCGCACCGCCAGCGCCGGCCACGTTGTGGCACATCGCGCAGTTGATACGGAAGAGCTCGGCACCGTTGGACGCGTCGCCATCGGGGGTGAGGTAGCGCTCGTCCGGAACAACCGGGCCAGGGCCGGATGCTGCGACGTACGCAGCCATCGCGTCGATCTGCTCCTGGGTGAACTGGCCGGGCTTCACCTGAGCCTGCGGACCCTGCATGGCCATCGGCATGCGTCCGGTTCCGACCTGGAAGTCGACGGCGAGTGCGCCGACACCGACCAGGCTGGGGCCCTCGTCGGAACCTTCGAGGTTCATCCCGTGACAGGTGGCGCAGTTCGCCGCGAACAGCTTCTCGCCCTCGTCGATCTGCTGCTGGCTCGCTGCCGTGGTCTCGGCGGTGGCCGACGTCGTGAACAACGCGTACGCGCCGCCCGTCGTCAGGAGGCCAACGGCCAAGAGCGCGACGGTGGCAAGCGGTGACCGACGGCCTGCTGTGCGCTGCTTATGTGATTTCTTCGCCATGGTGCTGTGTCAGTTCCGTTCCTGTGGGTTCGCGATCGCTACTGCAAGATGTAGATGACCAAGAAGAGGCCAATCCACACCACGTCGACGAAGTGCCAGTAGTACGAGACGACGATTGCAGTGGTCGCCTCCTTGTGTCCGAAGTTCTTCACCGCGTACGCGCGGCCGATGGTGAAGAGGAAGGCGATGAGGCCGCCGATCACGTGCAGACCGTGGAAGCCGGTCGTGATGTAGAAGGCGGAACCGTAGGCGTTGGAGCTGATGCTCACGTGCTCGCTGACCAGCACCGCGTACTCGTAGGCCTGACCGACGATGAAGACTGCGCCCATCAGGTAGGTGAGCCAGAACCACTCGACCATGCCCCACTGCGTGGGCTTCCAGCCGGTGCGGCGCACCTGCATGCGCTCGGCGGCGAACACACCGAACTGGCAGGTCACCGACGACAGCACGAGGATCGTGGTGATCGTGGCGGCGAGCGGGATGTTCAGGATGCTGGTCTCGCCCTCCCACAGGTCGGGAGAGGTAGACCGCAGCGTGAAGTAGATCGCGAAAAGGCCAGCGAAGAACATGACTTCGCTGCTGAGCCACACGATCGTGCCGACGGCGACTGTGTTGGGGCGATTGATGACAGGCGCGCCCGTCGGCCTGGAAAGAGAGGTGCTGGTCACATGTCCCATTATGGCCGATTCAGCGGAAGGGCTGAACTATGGCGCGCCCTTCTTGGGCATGGTTTGCCAGATTCAGCAGCACAATCGCCTGAGAATCCGCCGTTATTGTTGGGATATGTCTGATTCACCGACGTGGTCACAACTTCTCACCGATTTGCTGGAAGGGACTGACCTGTCGATCAGTGAGTCGGCCTGGGCCATGCAAGAGATCATGGAGGGGCGCGCCACGTCGGCGCAGCTCGCGGCCTTCCTGATCGCGTTGCGCGCCAAGGGGGAGACCGTCGATGAACTGGTCGGTTTCCGCGATGCGATCCTCGATCAGGCCCTGCCGCTGAAGGTCGACCCGATGGCCGTCGATATCGTCGGAACCGGCGGTGACCGCTACGGCACGGTGAACGTGTCGACGATGGCATCCGTCGTGGTCGCGGCATCCGGAGCCAGGGTGATCAAGCACGGCAACCGTGCGGCCAGCTCGGCATCCGGGGCATCCGACGTGCTCGGCGCGCTTGGCATCGACCTGCGCATGGGCAGCGACCGCGTCGCCGAGGTGCTCGAGAAGACCGGGATCACCTTCGCCAACGCCGCTGTCTTCCACCCCGGCTTCCGCCACGCCGGTGCCACCCGCGCCGAACTCGGCATCCCGACGATCTTCAACTACCTCGGCCCGCTGGTGAACCCGGCCCGGCCCGAGGCATCCGCTGTCGGTGTGGCAGCCCTCTCGATGGTGCCGTTGATCGTCGGCGTGTTCCAGACGCGCGGGGCGACCGCGCTGGTCTTCCGCGGCGACGATGGGCTCGATGAACTCACCACCACCGGGCACAGCCACCTCTGGGAGGTCTCCCGCGGATTGGTCACCGAGCACGACTTGGACCCGGCGGACCTCGGCATCCCGCGCGCCAGCATCGCCGACCTGATCGGCGGCACGCCCGAGCACAACGCCGGCGTCGCGCGCCGCACACTGGCGGGGGAGACCGGCCCGGTACGCGATATCGTGCTACTCAACGCGGCGGCCGGGCTCGTCGCGCTGGAGCTGGCCCGCGACGCCTCGCAGGCCCTGATTCCGATCCGCGAGCGTTTCGCCCAGCAGCTCGTCGTGGCAACGAACGCCATCGATTCCGGCGCGGCAATCGCCAAGCTCGAGGAATGGGTGGCCGCGGCCGCGCCAGAACAATAAGTTCTCCCCCTCGAGGGGCATACGCTAGCGACTTCGCCACGTTCCCGGCCGGCTGTTCGGCACGCTCGACCTGCCGCAGGCATCCGTTCCGGCTCGCGGCATCCGGAAACGCGCAGCAGAACCGGGTGCGCTTCGCCTTCTGGAGCGGTGAGGAAGGCGGCCTGGTCGGATCCGACTACTACGTGTCGCAGCTCAGCAAGAAGGACATCAAGAACCCCACGCCACCCGGAGATTCGCCGAGACCACCTCGGCGATTCCGGGACCCGGCAAGGGCAATGGAGCGGGGACCACCAACCTGCAGTTCAAGGGTCATAACCTGCTGAAGTAGCGGGACGCACCACTTCGTTTCCCGCGAACCGGCTTCACATAGCAGAGATGCAGTCATGTTGTCAAATCGAGCGTGTACACTGACGGGCATGAGCCGAGAAGAAGAGCACACCGAGCCTCAGCATCGCGGTTACGTCCGTCTGGTCGACTGGGTCAACCAGCAT
>JBEVDR010000185.1:0-2828 GCA_040513215.1 Microbacteriaceae bacterium
AGCAGGTTCTGCTCACCGCCGTGCGTGCCGAGGGCATCACCGAGCTCAAGAACGCGGCCATCGAGCCGGAGATCATGGATCTCATCAACATCCTGCAGAAGATGGGCGCCATCATCACGGTCGACACCGACCGGGTCATCCGCATCGAGGGTGTCGAGAGCCTCTCGGGCTATCAGCACCGGGCCCTGTTCGACCGCAACGAGGCCGCCAGCTGGGCTGCGGCCGCGCTGGCCACCGACGGTGACATTTTCGTCGGCGGCGCCAAGCAGGCCGAGATGCTCACCTTCCTCAACGTCTTCCGCAAGGTCGGCGGTGCGTTCGACATCCACGATGACGGCATCCGCTTCTACCACCCGGGCGGCGACCTCAAGCCGGTCATCATTGAGACGGATGTCCACCCCGGCTTCATGACGGACTGGCAGCAGCCGCTCGTCATCGCGCTCACCCACGCCCACGGCGTGTCGATCGTGCACGAGACCGTCTACGAGCAGCGCTTCGGTTTCGTCGACGCCCTGGTCGAAATGGGTGCCACCATCCAGATCCACCGCGAGTGCCTCGGTGGGCATCCGTGCCGCTTCGGCCAGCGCAACTTCAACCACTCCGCCGTCATCGCCGGCCCCACCAAGCTCGTGGGCGCCGACATCGAGGTTCCCGACCTGCGCGGTGGCTTCAGCCACCTCATCGCGGCACTCACGGCCGAGGGCACCTCGACCGTGAGCAACGTGGGAATCATCAGCCGCGGGTACGAGAACTTCATCACCAAGCTGCGTCTGTTGGGAGCTGACTTCGATCTCGCAGGATAATGGCACTGTGCCAGAATCTTCATCCTTCGAATCCAGCCAGCCCGAACCCACACCGTCGACGCCGCCGGTAAAGCCGATCGGTAAGGTGCGCTCTGAGAAGAGCACCCCGTCGATCTTCTGGCTGTTGGCGGTGCTCGTGGTACCGGCGATGAACGTCGTCGCCCGGTACCGCATCACCGACGGCGAGAAGTTCCCGCGGCAGGGCGCGTTCGTTTTCGCACCCAACCACTACAGCGAGATCGACCCGATCGTGATGGGCATGGTCAGCTGGAAGCTCGGCCGCCTGCCGCGCTTCCTGGCCAAGGCGTCGCTGTTCAAGCTGCCCGTGGCCGGCTGGCTGCTGCACAAGTCCGGGCAGATCCCCGTACAGCGCGGCGGCTCGGTGCGCGGCAGCGAACCCGTCAAAGCCGCGCGCACCCTGGTGGAACGCGGCCAGATGGTGGTCGTGTACCCGGAGGGTTCGCTGACCCGCGACCCGGAACTCTGGCCGATGCGCGGCAAGACCGGCGCCGTGCGCATCGCCCTCGAGCAGGGCATCCCCATCGTGCCGGCCGCCCACTGGGGCACCCAGCAGATCATGCCGCGGTACTCCAAGAAGCTGCACGTGTTCCCGCGCAAGACCATCCTGGTGAAGATCGGCGACCCGATCGACCTGGCCGAGTTCCGCGGCCGCACCCTCAACACGGCCACGCTGAACGAGGCCACCGCCGTGGTGATGGATGCCATCACCGCCCTGCTCGAAGACCTGCGCAACGAGACGGCACCGGCCACGCGCTGGAATCCGTCTGAGCACGATCAGAAAGAGACCGGCCGTTTTGAAGCCTAAAGTCCAACCAGGTACCCGGGTGGCCGTTCTCGGCGCGGGAAGCTGGGGCACGACCTTCGCCAAGATCCTCACCGACGGGGGAGCCGACGTCGTGCTCTGGGCCCGGCGCCCCGAACTGGCCCGGGAGATCACCGAGGGACGCCGCAACAGCGACTACCTGCCGGGGATCAACCTGCCCGTCGGTCTGCGGGCCACGTCCCGGCTCGACCTGGCCCTGGCCGGGGCCGAGCAGGTCTTCGTGTCGGTGCCGAGCCAGTCGCTGCGCGAGAACCTCATCGCCGCCGAACCGTTCCTGGCCCCCGGCGCGATCATCGTGTCGCTGATGAAGGGCGTCGAACGCGCATCCGGGTTGCGGATGAGCGAGGTCATCGAGCAGGTCCTGCCGATCGACCCGTCCCGCATCGCGGCCATCTCCGGGCCGAACCTGGCCCTGGAGATCGCCAAGGAGCAGCCGACGGCCGCGGTGGTGTCCTCGTCCAGCCTGGAGACCGCCCACGCGGTGGCCCTGCTGGCCACGACGAAGTACTTCCGGTCCTACGTGAACACCGACGTCATCGGCACCGAATTCGGCGGCGTGCTGAAGAACCTCATCGCCGTGGCGATCGGCATCGTCGACGGTGTCGGCTACGGCGAGAACACCAAGGCGTCGATCATCACCCGCGGGCTCGTGGAGATGACCGATTTCGCCGTGGCCTACGGCGCCCAGCCGGAGACCCTGGCCGGCCTCGCCGGCCTCGGCGACCTCATCGCCCCCTGCCAGTCGCCGCTGTCGCGCAATAACACCGCCGGCCGGCTGCTGGGCCAGGGCTACAGCTACAACGACGTCATCGCGCAGATGCAGCAGACCACCGAAGGCCTGGCCTCCGTGGGCCCGATCCTCGAGCTGGCCGGCGCCAAGGGTGTCGACATGCCCATCGTCGAACAGGTGCGCCAGGTGCTGGCCGGTACGCTGAAGCCGCGGGATATCGCGCCCCACCTCACGACTGACTCCGGCGCACCGCAGGGTGAAAGGACCATTGATGACGGACAAACTCACGGTAGCGCTGCTGTTTGGGGGGCGTTCAAGCGAACATTCGATCAGCTGCGCCACAGCGGGCGGAGTGCTGGCCGCAATTGACCGCGAGCGGTACACGGTCATCCCGGTCGGCATCACCCGTGAGGGCGCCTTCGTGCTCGAAGACGACGACCCGACGAAGTTC
>JBEVDR010000186.1:0-13187 GCA_040513215.1 Microbacteriaceae bacterium
TGGCGGGCAACATCTTGCTCGTGTTACTGGCCGGCCTGATCCTGGTGGCGGTTGGTGATCAGCTCGTGATCAGCGATCCCACCGCCCGCCCTGACCTGGCCACTGTTCTGTTTCTGTTTGGTGGGCCTGCTCTCTTCCTTGCCGGCCGGGACATTTATATTCGACGGGTACTGGGGAACCGCCGAGCATCCGATCTCGCCGGTATTGGAGCGTTGGCGGTCCTCGCAAGCTTGAGCCCGCTCTTCCCGTTATTTGTTGCCTCCATCGGGGCCGTTATTCCTCTCGTCGGCGTAGCCGTTTCGGACGCCCTGAACCGCCGCCGCGAAACGAGACAGGCAGCCTGAGCAGAATTTGCCGCGCTTCGCCAGATTCGCCATTCAGGCAGTGCCAACGTTGATGGTCATCGTCGACGGCAAGATCGTCGCGAGGCAGGCCGCGGCGACGCGTCAGTGCCGCATGAACGGGTGAGGTCTCGACGTGGAGACTTCAGCGACTCAGCTGGCGGGGCGGGCGGCGGCTGCAGCCTTCGCGGCGGCCGGCAGGGCGTCGAGGATGCGGCTCACCGCGGTCTCGTCGTGGGCTGCGGTGACGAACCAGGCCTCGAACACCGACGGCGGCAGGTTCACTCCCGCGTCGAGCATGGCGTGGAAGAACGGCGGGTACCGGAACGCCTGCTGCGCCTGCACCTCCGCGTAGTTGCGCGGCGGCGTCGCGGTGAACGCGAACGAGAACAGGGTGCCGGCGCGCTGCACCGTGTGCCCCACCCCTTCCGCCGAGAAGGCGGCGGACGTCGCATCCGCCAACTGGTCGGCGACGGCGCTCAGGCGGGCGTACACCGCGTCGTCGGCCGCGTTCAGCGTGGCGATGCCCGCGGCCACGGCGAGCGGGTTTCCGCTTAGAGTTCCGGCCTGGTACACCGGGCCGAGCGGGGCGAGGTAGTCCATCACCTCGGCCCGGCCGCCGAGGGCGGCCAGCGGCATTCCTCCGCCGACGACCTTGCCGAAGGTCATCAGATCGGGCGTCCAGTCCTCGCCGTCCGGCACTGCGCCGGATGCCTCGAGCCCCCACCAGCCGGCGGGCCCGGAGCGGAACCCGGTGAGCACCTCGTCGACAATCAGCAGCGCGCCGTGCTCCGCGGTGATCTGCGACAGTGCCCGGTTGAAGCCGGGCTCCGGCGGCACCACGCCCATGTTCGCGGCGGCGGCCTCAACGATGACGGCGGCGATCCGGTCGCCATGCTCGGCGAACGCGGCGCGCACGGCGTCGACGTCGTTGTACGGCAGCACCAGGGTCTGCGCCGCGGTCGCCGCGGTGATGCCGGCCGAGCCGGGCAGCGCGAGCGTGGCAAGCCCGGAGCCCGCCTCGGCCAGCAGCGAGTCGGAGTGGCCATGGTAGTGGCCGGCGAACTTTACCAGCAGGTCGCGTCCGGTGAACCCGCGGGCCAGTCGGATCGCGGTCATGGTGGCTTCGGTGCCGGTCGAGACCAGGCGAACCTTCTCCACCGGGTGCACCAGTGGTCCGCCAGCAGCCGCAGACGCGCGACGGTCGCTCACCCGGGTGCGGATGATCTCGGCCAGTTCACTCTCGCCAGGGGTGGATGCCCCGAACGACAGTCCTTTCGCTGCGGCCTCCTGCACGGCGCGCACCACCTCGGGGTGCGCGTGACCGAGCAGCGCCGGGCCCCACGACGCGACCAGGTCGACGTACTCGCGGCCCTCGACGTCGGTCAGGTACGCACCGGAGGCGCTGACGAAGAATCGGGGTGTGCCGCCTACCGAGCCGAAGGCGCGAACCGGCGAGTTCACGCCGCCAGGGATCAGCTGCTGCGCGCGAGCGAACTGCTGCTCGTTGGTCGTGCTTGTCACCGCAAAGTCCTCGCTACTTCTGTGGCCCAGTAGGTGAGCACGGCATCGGCACCCGCCCGGCGAATGCCGATGAGGCTCTCGATGATGGCGCGGTCGCGGTCGATCCAGCCGTGCGCCGCCGCGGCCTCGATCATCGCGTACTCGCCGCTCACCTGATAGGCCCACACCGGAATATCGCTGCTGGCGCTGACGTCGGAGAGCACGTCGAGATAGCTCATCGCGGGCTTCACCATGATCACGTCGGCACCCTGCTCGATGTCCAGGCGCGCCTCGCGCAGGCCTTCGCGGCGATTCGCCGGGTCCTGCTGGTAGGTGCGCCGGTCGCCCTGCAGCGACGAATCCACCGCCTCGCGGAACGGGCCGTAGAACGCGGAGGCGTACTTTGCCGCGTATCCCAATATGGCGGTGTCAGAGTACGACTCGATGTCGAGCGCCTCGCGCACCGCCTGGACCTGGCCGTCCATCATTCCGGAGAGCCCGATCAGGGCGGATCCGGCGGATGCCTGCGCGACTGCCATCTCCTGGTAGCGCACCAGCGTGGCATCGTTATCGACCCGGCCCTGGGCGTCCAGCACGCCACAGTGCCCGTGGTCGGTGAACTCGTCGAGGCAGAGGTCGGTCTGCACCACGAGGGCGTCACCCACCTCGGCGGCGGCGAGTCGGGTGGCGACGTTGAGGATGCCGAACTCGTCGGTGGCTCCGCTGCCGACGGCATCCTTTTCCACCGGCACACCGAACAGCATCACGCCGCCGACGCCGACGGATGCCGCCTCATGCAGTGCCGCCTTGAACGAGTCCAGGCTGTGCTGCACGACGCCGGGCATCGACCCGATCGGCAGGGGCTCGCTGATGCCCTCCCGCACGAACATCGGCAGGATCAACTCCGCCGGGTGCAGGCGGGTTTCGGCCATGAGGCGGCGGAGCGGCGCTGTGGCGCGCATCCGCCGCGGACGTTCGACGATGCGCATTACGCGACGACCTCCGCATATTCGACGAGAGCTTCGATGAGGGATTCCGCCGACCGGGATTCGGCGATGGTGTGCACCGGCAGCCCGGCGGCCCGGGTGTCGAACGCAGTGCGCGGCCCGATCGCGGCGACAACCGTGTCGGCTGGCAATGGCGCGAGCTGGGCGGCCAGCTGCCGGGCGACGCTGCCGGAGGACACGAGCACGGCGTTGATCCGGCCGGAGGCGACATCCGCCGCCACCTCGGTGGAGACCGGCACCCCGACGGTGCGGTAGGCCGAGATGAACGTGACGTCGAAGCCGAGCTTGGTGAGCCCGGCGAGCAGGGTGGGTTCGGCGATGTCGGATTGCGGTAGCAGCACGCGGCCGGAGCCGCGGCCGCCCGGCCACTCCTTCACCAGTCCGCGGGCGGAGTAATCGCCCTGCGGGACGAAGTCCACTTCGTAGCCGGCCAGGCTCAGCGCCGCCGCCGTGGTCTCGCCGACCGCCGCGATACGGGTGCCGGCCGGCACGATGGTGCCGTGACTGGCGAGCACGTCCACCGTGGTGGCGCTGGTCACCACGAGCCAGGTGAAGGACCCGGCCTCGAGGTCGCGCAGCGCGGCCTGCAGCGCGTCGGGGTTGTCGGTGCTGGCGAAGTTGATGATCGGGGCCACCACCGGCACCGCGCCGAGGCCACGCAGCGACGCCGCGACCGAGTCACCCCAACGTCCACCGCGGGGCACGAGCACGCGCCAGCCGGTGAGGGGTTTCGCGGGAGTTACCGTCATGACTGGCCGCCGAGCGGAGCGAACTCCGCGGCGCCGTTGGCGAGCAGTTCGTCGGCGATGCGGTTCGACACCTCGACGGATGGCTCCGTCGAGTCCGACACGTACAGCGCGTGCGAGCTGGTGAGGTGCCCGGTGCCGTCCGGCCGGTAGACGCGGGCCGAGACGAACAGCATGCCGTCCTCGATCATCGCGCTGGCGCCGATCGGTGCCGCGCAGCCGGCCTCGAGCCGGTTGAGAACTCCGCGTTCGGCCTCGACCATGGTGCGGGTGGGCCCGTGGTCCAGGGCCGCCACGAGCTTCTCCTCGCCGGCGCGAACCTCGAGTGCGAGCGCTCCCTGCCCCGGCGCGGTCGGCCAGCTGGACAGGTCAAGGTATTCCGTGATGGCTTCGGTCCGGCCGAGACGGGTGAGGCCCGCGACCGAGAGGATGACGGCATCCAGATCGCCGGATGCCACGCGGCCGAGCCGGGTGTCGACGTTGCCGCGGATGTCGAGCACCTCGACGTCCGGCCGGCGGGAGCGCAGCTGCGCTTGCCGACGCGGGGAACCGGTGCCGACCCTGGCGCCCTGTGGGAGGGTCTCCAGGGTGAGGCCGTCGCGAGCGCAGACCGCGTCACGGGGGTCGACCCTCTTCGGGATGGCGGCGATCACCAGGCCGGGCAGCGGCACGGTGGGCAGGTCCTTCAGGGAGTGCACCACGACGTCGCATTCGTCGGCGAGCAGGGCTTCCCGCAGGGCCGCAGCGAACACGCCGGTGCCGCCGATCTCGGCGAGGGAGGCCTTGTTGCGGTCGCCCTCGGTCGTGATCGGGACGATCTCGATCTGCTGCCCGCTCTTCTTCGCGAGCTGGTCGGCCATCATCTGGGTCTGGGTCATGGCCAGTGCGCTAGCGCGCGTGCCGATGCGGATGGTCACGGTGCTACTCCTGCCGCGGCCGGCTTGAAGCCGGCGCGCACGTTCTCACAACAACCCGGCCGGCAGACGTCGTACCAGGGTCCGAGCTCGGTGAGCGCGGGGCGGTCGGCGACGGGTGTGCCGGTGACGCGCTCCATCACCAGGTCGACCAGACCGGTCACGTACTTGCGGTGCACGCCGGGGGTGGGCACGCGGATCGCGGTGAAGCCATTCTCGGCGGCGGTTTCCATCGCCTCGTTGTCGAGGTCCCACATCACTTCCATGTGGTCGCTGACGAAACCGAGCGGGACGATGATCACGGCCTTGACGGTGTTCTTGTCGAGCGCGGCGATGGCGTCGTTGATGTCGGGCTCGAGCCACGGCATGCTGGGCGGCCCGGACCGGGACTGGTAGACGAGGGACCACGGCGCGCTGGAGCTAAGGGGATCGCGAAGCGATCCCGCGACGCCAGCGCCGACGACGGTTGCGTCGTCGGCTGTGAGGGTCTGCGCCGCCATCACCACGGCGGCGACCGCGCGGTGCTGCGCGGCGTACGCGCCGCCCTCGCCAAAATCGATGTCGGAGGGACCGCTGCGCTCGGCATCCGTCGTCGGGATGCTGTGCGTCGCGAACAGGACATGGGTCTCGGCGGCGCCGATGCCCTGCTCAGCCAGCTCGGTCATCGCGGCGCTCACGCCCTCGATGAACGGGGCGACGAAACCCGGGTGGTCGAAGAACTGGCGCACCTTGTCGATCTGCACGGTGCCGAGCAGTCCGGTCTCATCCAGCGCCTTGGCGAAGTCCTCGCGGTACTGCCGGCAGCTGGAGAACGAGCTGTAGGCGCTCGTGGCCACCGCGATCAGCTTGCGGAAGCCGCGCTCGTTCGCCTCGCTGACGGCGTCCTTCATGTACGGGACCCAGTTGCGGTTGCCCCACACCACGGGCAGGTGGATGCCGCGCGAGGCGAGTTCCGCCTCGAGCGCCGCCTTCAACTGCCGGTTGTGCTCGTTGATCGGGCTGATTCCGCCGAAGTGCCGGTAGTGGGTGGCCACCTCTTCGAGGCGCTCCTCGGGGATGCCGCGGCCCGCGGTGACGTTGCGGAGGAACGGGATGACGTCATCCTGCCCCTCAGGCCCGCCGAACCCGGCGAGCAGGATGGCGTCGTAGGCGACGGGCTCGGTGACGTACGGGTGACCGGTTGCACAGACATCCGTCGCCCCCAGGACCGGGCCGGTTGCGGTGCTCGGTGCCTGGCCATTGGTAATGGTCACGACAACAGCTCCGCGATTTCCGCCAGTTCGATCCGCCTGCCGGTGTAGAACGGCACTTCCTCGCGCACGTGGCGGCGAGCTTCGGTTTGCCGTAGGTGACGCATCAGGTCGACCAGGTCGACGAGGTCGTCGGCCTCGAGCGCCAGTATCCACTCATAGTCGCCGAGCGCGAAGCTCGCGACGGTGTTGGCGAGCACCTGCGGGAATTCGGCTCCCTTGCGCCCGTGGCTGCCGAGCATCGCCCGGCGCTCGTCGTCCGGCAGCAGGTACCACTCGTAGGAACGCACGAACGGGTACACCGTCACCCACTGCTTGGGCTCCTTGCCGCGCATGAACGCGGGCAGGTGGTTGGCGGTGAATTCGGCGTCGCGGTGCACACCCATCACGTTCCAGGTTGGCAGCAGCGTGCTGAGCAGCCCGGCGCGGCGCAACTCGCGCACCGCCCACTGCAGCTTCTGCGGGTCGGGACCGTGCAGCCAGACCATCAGATCGGCGTCTGCCCGCATGCCGGAGACGTCGTAGAACCCACGGATGTCGACCCCTGCGGCGTCGACCTGGGTCACCTTGTCGGCGAGGTCGTCGAGTGATCCGGCGGACGGTCGCAGCGGATCCCGCCGCAGCACTGCCCAGAGGGTGTAACCAAGTTCGGGTGTGTCAGTTGCCACGGTGATCGCGACGCTCCTTGTGTTGCAGAAATTAGTCGTCAGAGAAGATGGCCCATGCCACCGCTCCGACAACCACGATAGACGCAGCAGTTGCGCCAATGATCCACGGCACGGGGTTGCGCTCGTAAGACGCCTGAGCCCGCTTCATCATCAGCTTCGACTGCTTGGGGATGTTGAACTTGTCTTCGATCGCATCGAGCGTGGCGGTGAGTTCGGCGCGGGATGCCGCGGCCTTCGCCTGCAACTCGGTGGTTTCACTCATCGGGACTCCGTATCCGCTCGAGTGCTGCCGTAGTGGGTGTGTTCACTGGTCGGCTGCTTGCTGGGGAGATTTCTGGCAACGATCCCGCGGATCGCGAAGTAGTCGCGCTTGACGCTGTCGATCGTCTCGTCCGGGGTGGGCGGCATGGCCTTCTTGATCTCGCGGTACCCGATCCACACCAGGATCGCGATGACGATCAGCAGCACGACCGCCACCAGCAGGGCGGCGAGCCAGCCGGGCATCACGAGCGACAGGGCCAGGATCACCGCGGTGAGCAGCACGCCGAAGAACAGCAGCAGGATGACTGCGGCGATCAGGATCAGGCCGGCGCCGACCCCGGCGACCTTCAGCTTGCCGGTGATCTCCGCCTTGAGCAGTTCGAACTCGCTGCGAACAAGGTCCTTGACCAGGTCGGGCAGGTCGCCGATCAGGGCGAACAGCGAGCGTTGCCGGGCGCGCGGGCGCGCGTTCGGTTCCGTCATGGCCTGCTACCCGGGGTTGCCGGCGGACGGGGGAACCGACGAGTCCGGGGAGGGTGGGATGGACTGCGACGTGCCGCTCGGGATGACCGGGGTCGGCTGCGAGGTGATCGTGCTGCCCTCGGTCGTTGCGGATGCGGTGCCGCCGTTCGACGCCTTCTTGGCCGCCTGCTTGTCCTTCAGGGATGACACCTGGGACGCAACCTTCTTGGCGCCCTCGGTCACCTTGTCCGCGACATCCGGAGCCTTGTCCTTGACGAAGTCCTCGACCTGCACAACGCGCTCGTGCACGCGGGGGTCGCCCCAGAACTTGTCCGCTGCCGCCTTGATCTGGTCGTAGCGCTTACGGCCGGCCTTGCTGCCGAGAACGTATCCGACCGCCAACCCGGTCGCGAAGAGAATCTTGCCTTTCACGGTGATCTCCGTTCGTTGTGTGGATTTCAACACTAGTGCCGATCAGGAGGCGTTCTCCTGAAGAAGATTCTCGGCGGTCGCCCGCGCCTGCGCCACCACATTGGTGAGCCCGGTGCCCGCCGCCGTCTCCCCGACCACGTGCATGTCGGTATCGGAATACGTTTGCGCGGCCGCGCGCTGCCACTCGACGTGGGCGAATCCGAGCACCGAGGATGCCGTGAGCGGAACCCCGAGCAGCGCCTGCGCGTCGGCGGTCGCCACCTCATTGAACCGGTCGTGGGCGCGGTCGTAGGAGAGCCGGATGACGTGACGCCCCTCGGCCCGTTCGGCGAGCCACGGCCATTTCGCGGTCTGGTGGGTGAGCGCACGGGCCCGGATACCGGGTGCCCCGGCCGCGACCAGTACGCCAGAACCGCGCGGCGCCGCATCGAGCGCCGGCGCGTCGACGACGAGGGTGGCGACGACCGCGGTGCGCAGCGTGGCCGGTGCGAGCACGCCGGGCGCTGCCACGATCACGGTGCCGGTGAGCGTTTCCGCGCCGACGCGCGCACTGTCCGCGGTCACCTCGGAGGCGGCCTGGCCGAGTCGCACGTCGACGTGAAACCGCTCAAGGTCGGCGGTGAGCTCATCGACCAGCCGCGACATCCCGCCCCGGATGCCGAGGACTGCCGAGCCGGCGGGCGCCCTCTCGCGCAGGTCGCGCACCCCGCGGGCAAGCGACCCCTCACGCAGCAGCGCGATGCGCAGGCCGGGCGCGACCCGGTCCAGTGGCAGGTCGTCGGGGTGGGCGCTGTGTACGCCGGTCACCACGGGGGCGACGAGTTTGTTCAGGATGCCGGCGCCCATCCGTTTGCGAACGAGCTCGCCGAGCGTCTGCGCCTTCGCGCCGACCGTGGCCGGCAGCAGCGACTCCAGGTAGGCGCGGAACGCGGTCGCACCACCCACCACGGCGATCACGTCGGCGGCAAGCGGTGACCCGGGGATGCCGAGCAGGCTGGTGGCGGGCAGCGGGATCGCGTCACCGTGTTCGGGCTGCAGCCAGGCGCCGGCCGGCGCGGGCGGCACGATGTCGCCGCCGAGTCCGAGCAGCGTGGCCAGCTGTTGCACCGCATTCCCGCGCACAGCGAACGCCTCGGCGCCGGCGTCGAGGTCGAGGCCGGCCACCGTGTGGCGGCGCACCTGACCGCCGAGCCGGTCGCTCGCCTCGAGCAGGGTGACGCGCGCGCCGGCGGCGGCCAAGTCACGGGCGACGACCAGCCCGCCGACGCCGCCCCCGATGACCACGAAGTCGCGGGTCATAAGGAGTGCACGAGCTGCACGATCCGGGTGAGCACGTCCGGGTCGGTGTCCGGCGGTACGCCGTGGCCGAGGTTCACCACATGGGCCGGGGCGGCACGGCCGGCGTCGACCACTGCCCGCACGTGCGCCTCGAGCACCGGCCAGGGCGCGGCGAGCAGTGCCGGGTCGATGTTGCCCTGCAGCGGCGTGGTGCCGCCGAGCCGGCGGTTCGCCTCGTCGAGCGGCAGGCGCCAGTCGACGCCCATCACGTCGGCGCCGATCGATCGCATCGCGGGCAGCAGTTCGCCGGCGCCGACCCCGAAGTGCACCTTCGGCACGTCGAGGCCGCGCAGGTGGTCGATGGCGCGCTTCGAGTGCGGGCGGACGCGGCGCACGTAGTCGGTCTCGCTGAGCGAGCCCACCCAGGAGTCAAACAGCTGAACCGCGGATGCCCCGGCCTCAACCTGGGCACGGAGGAACATGCCGCTGGCGTCGGCCGCCCAGTTGAGCAGCGCCGCCCAGGTGTGCGGGTCGGAGTGCATCAGCGTGCGCGCCCGCAGGTGTTCCTTGGACGGGCCGCCCTCGACCAGGTAGGCGGCCAGGGTGAACGGTGCCCCGGCGAAGCCGATCAGCGGGGTGGAGCCCAGTTCGGCGACAGTCATGGCGACGGCTTCGCTGATCGGCGCGAAGACGGCGGGGTCGATCGGACGGAGGGCAGCGACATCCGCTGCGGTGCGAATCGGGCGCTCCAGCACAGGACCGCGTCCGGGCACGATGTCGACGGCGACGCCGCCGAGCTTCACCGGCACCACGATGTCGCTGAAGTAGATCGCGGCGTCCACGCCATGCCGGCGCACCGGCTGCAGGGTGATCTCGCTCGCGAGGCTCGGCGTCAGGCAGGCCTCGAGCATGTCGCCGTCCTGGCGGAGCTCCCGGTACTCGGGCAGCGACCGCCCGGCCTGTCGCATGAACCACACCGGGGGCGTGTCGGGACGGTCACCTCGATACGCGCGGATCAGCGGGGATGCGGCGGTACGGCCGTCGACGAGGGGATGCGTGGGGGCAAGAGGCACGCCCCAAGCCTAGGCACAGAAATGCGTGGGCTAAAATGGTACGCGTGCTCCTCTGTCTGACCGCCAGCCACCGAACCACCAGCTTTGACGTGCTCGAAAAGCTGTCGGTCGGTGCCCCGGCCGTGGCGACGACTCTCGGCAGCAACGCAGGCATCGACGGTGCGGTAGTGCTCTCCACCTGCAACCGGTTCGAGGTGTACATCGACGCGGACACGACGGATGCCGTCGAGCTCATCGCTGAGGCGGCGGGACTGGATGTCGAGACCCTGCGCAGCTCGGCCACGCAGCTGCACGGCGACGCCGTGGCGAAGCACCTGTTCTCGGTGAGTTCGGGGCTTGAGTCCGTGGTCGTCGGTGAAGACGAGATCTCCGGTCAGGTCAGCCGTGCGCTGCTGGACGCCCGGCGCATCGGCAGCACCTCCCCCGCGCTGGAGAAGTTGTTCCAGCGGGCCAGCAAGACCAGCCGCGGCGTGAAGACGCAGACCGCGCTGGGCGGCGCGGGGCGCTCCCTGGTGCGTCTCGCCCTCGAGCTGGTCTCCAGCCGCCTCACCGACTGGGCCGAGACGCGCGTGCTGCTCGTTGGCACCGGCCAGTACGCGGCGACCACCGTTGCCGCGCTCCGCGACCGCGGCGCCGAGCAGATCAGCGTCTACTCCCCCAGCGGACGCGCGCTGCCGTTCGCCACCAAGCACGCCCTGTCGGCCGAGACCGAGCTGGGTGCCGCCCTCGCCGGCTCCGACGTCGTGATCACCTGCACCTCCGGCGCCGACCCCGTCATCACCCCCGAGCTGCTCACCGCCGGGCGCCGGATGATCGTGGACCTGGGCCTGCCGCGGAACGTCGACCCCCTCGTCACCGGTGTTGCCGGGGTCGAGCTGCTCGACCTCGAGACCATCAGCCTGCACGCCCCGCTCGACGAGATCACGGCCACGGCGGATGCCCGCGAGCTGGTGGGCAGCGCCGCATCCGAGTTCGCCGCCGATGAGGCGATCGCGCCGGCCGTTGTCGCGCTGCGCACCCATGTGCTGGGCATCCTAGACGCCGAACTGGCCCGCGGCCGTGCCGCAAGCCCTGAGGCCGAGGCCGCCCTGCGGCACTTCGCCGGGGTGCTGATGCATGGCCCGTCGGTGCGGGCCCGTGAGCTTGCCCTCGAGGGCCGCGCGAGCGATGTCACCGCCGCACTGGAGACCCTGTTCGGCATCCAGGTGCGGCCGCCGGTCGCAGCCGCCGACGAGTCGGCGACGGCCTAGTTCCGCCCCTCGCGCCCGCGAACGCGTCAAGGTACCCCGCCGCTCCCGAGGGCTGCCGGGCACCCTGTGCGTAGCACGGCAGTGATTCGGCGCGCCGCGCCGTGCAACACCGCGTTCGGGCGGCGTGTCGTGGCGGATCGCTGCCGTTCTGCGCGGAGTCGGGGTTTCGAGCGAGATGCGGCCTACTCCATCGGGCGCTCCTGGACACACGGAGCGGCGCCTGCTAGTGCACGTACTCCAGCAGGTCCATGCCGAATGAGCGCATCGCGTCGAGCACGCTCAGCCGCGCGGGCAGGCTGACGTCGTCGAACTGCACGGTCAGTGCATAGGAGACGCCTGCCCGGGTGCCGCGCAGCACTCCCGCTTCGGAGCGCACGCCGACATCCGTTCCCGTCTTGTTGACCAGCAGGGTGCCGTGGTCGGTGGCGCGGTGCGCCAGCGGGTCGAGGCCGAACGCGGATGCCACGAGTGAGAGGTCGGCGTTGAGCGAGAGCCAGCCGATCACCCGGTTGCTGGTGACTGCGTCGAGGATCTGGCCTCGGGCGAGCGCCGCGAACAGCCAGGACAGTTCCGCGGCCGAGCCGACGGAGAGCTGCGGCGCGTCGTCGGGTCCGCGGGTGTCGCGCACCAGGTCGAGTAGTGCGGTGCGGGCCAGGCCGAGCGCGTCGGTGCGACGGCGCACCGCCTCAAGGCCGACGTGTTCGAGCAGCACGTTGGTGGCGAGGTTGTCGCTGGTCGCACCGACGAGGCTCGCGACATCCAGCAGCGGCAGCGCCGGAACCTGCAGGTGCTGCCAGGCGCCGGAGTCGCCCACCCGGGCGACGCTGTGCTTGTCGAGGGTGGCGAACGGCTGCAGGGTGCCGTCGGACAGTTGCGCGGACACCTCGATCAGCAGCAGCACCTTGCCCACGCTCGCCGTCGGCAGCGCGATCCGGTCATCGATCGACACCAGGCTCCGGCCATTGTCGAGGTCGATGACACTCGCCGACACCTGGGCACCCTGATAAGCGATGTCGCCGAGCGCGCCGAAGCTCCTGGCGAAGTTCTCGACGTCACCGGGCGCGCGGTGCCGCGGCGCCTGCGCGCCACGCGAGCGGTCCCGCCGTTGTCTGAGAGAGGATGCGTCTACCAGATCGTCACCCTCTCGGCAGGGTCGAGCCACAGCGCATCGTCCTCCGTGACCGCGAAGGTGCTGTAGAACTCGTCGATGTTGCGCACGATCTGGTTGCAGCGGAACTCGTTCGGCGAGTGCGGGTCGATGGAGAGCAGTCGCAGAGCCTCTTCGTCGCGCAGCTTGACCTGCCAGGCCTGCGCCCAGGACAGGAAGAAGCGCTCGGCGCCGGTCAGGCCGTCGATCACCGGCGGCTCTGCTCCATTGAGCGAGATCAGGTATGCCTTCCAGGCGATCGACAGGCCGCCCAGGTCGCCGATATTCTCGCCGATGGTGAGCGCTCCGTTGACGGTGTGGCCGGGCAGCTGGGTCGGGCTCAGTGCGTTGTACTGCTCGATCAGCGACGCGGTGCGCTGCTCGAACGCGGCCCGGTCGGCCTCGGTCCACCAGTCGAGCAGGCGGCCATCGCCGTCGTAGCGGGAGCCCTGGTCGTCGAATCCGTGGCCGATCTCGTGCCCGATCACCGCACCGATCGCACCGTAGTTGGCCGCGGCATCCCGTGTCTCGTCGAAGAACGGGAACTGCAGGATCGCCGCCGGGAAGACGATCTCGTTGAAGCCTGGGTTGTAATAGGCGTTGATGGTCTGCGGGGTCATGAACCACTCGTCGCGGTCGATCGGCTTGCCGATCTTGCCCAGCTCGCGGTTGAACTCGTACTCGCTCGTCGCACGCACATTGCCGATGAGGTCGGTGGGGTCAATGCTGAGTGCCGAGTAGTCGCGCCACTTGGTGGGGTAACCGATCTTGGGCGTGAACTTGCCGAGTTTGTCGAGCGCACGCTCGCGCGTCTCAGCGCTCATCCACTCCAGCTCGGTGATCGACTGGCGGTAG
>JBEVDR010000187.1:0-12024 GCA_040513215.1 Microbacteriaceae bacterium
TCACGGCTCCCGACGAGTACACCGTGAAGCTCAAGGAAGGTCTCACCTTCGCCAACGGCAACGAGCTCACCTCATCCGACGTCAAGTTCTCTTTCGACCGGATGGTCGCCATTGCCGACCCGAACGGCCCGTCGGCCCTGCTCGCCAACCTGGAGAGCACCGAGGCGGTCGATGAGACCACCGTCGTGTTCCACCTGATCGCGGCGAATGACCAGACCTTCCCCAAGGTGCTGTCCAGCCCGGGCGGGCAAATCGCCGACGAAGAGTCATTCTCGGCCACCGCGCTCACCCCGTCCGATGAGATCGTTGACGCCAACCCGTTCGCGGGCCCGTATGCGATCACCGACTACACCGAGAACGAGCTGATCCAGTACGAGGCGTTTGACGGGTACGACGGCCTGTACGGCGCTCCCGAGACCGACTCGATCACCGCGCAGTACTTTACCGACGAGACCTCGCTGAAGCTCGCCGTCCAGGAGGGTGACGTGGACGTCGCCTACCGGTCGCTGAGCCCGACCGACATCGCCGACCTCCGTGAAGACGAGAACGTCACCGTCTACGACGGCCCCGGCGGGGAGATCCGCTACATGGTCTTCAACTTCAACTCCATGCCGTTCGGCAAGGACACCCCCGAGGCAGACCCTGCCAAGGCGCTCGCGATCCGTCAGGCGATGGCGAACCTGATTGACCGGACGGCGCTCTCCGAGGACGTCTACAACGGTACGTACACCCCGCTGTACTCCTTCGTGCCGGACGGCTTGGAAGGGGCGAACGAATCCCTCAAGCAGGCATACGGCGACGGGACCGGCGCTCCGTCAGTCGAGAAGGCCACCCAGGTGCTGGCGGCAGCCGGCGTTCCGACTCCGGTGAACATCAACCTGCAGTACAACCCCGACCACTACGGAAACTCCTCCGATGACGAGTACGCGCTCATCCAGAGCCAGCTGAACGAGCCTGGTCTGTTCAACGCGGAGCTGCAGTCAACGCTGTGGGACACCTACAACACCGAGTACCGGGAGGGCCTCTACCCGGTCTTCCAGCTCGGCTGGTACCCCGACTTCGTCGATGCCGACAACTACCTGACGCCGTTCTTCCTGCCTACCACCAGTGCCAGCGGAGAGACGACCTACAGCGGGTTCTTCGGCAATGGCTACGACAACCCGCAGGTCGCCGACCTGATCCGTCAGCAGGCGGTCACGGTTGACGAGGCCGAACGCAGCGCCCTGATCGGACAGATCCAGGACATGCTCGCGCAGGACCTGTCCACACTGCCGTTCTTGCAGGGTGCTCAGGTCGCGGTCGCCGTGCCTGACATCACCGGTGTGCAGGACACGCTCGACGCCTCGTTCAAGTTCCACTACGGGGCATTGGGGCGGGAGTAGCAGGAAGGCGAGGGATGCCGCAGCGCCGGCATCCCTCGCCCTCGTTAACCGGAGTACGACGAAAGGTATTCGGTGGCAATCAACGACACGGCTCCGGGTGTTGCCCCGGCCAAGCCTAAGAGCGAGGGTGGCTCGGGGCTCGGCCGCTACATCCTGGTGCGCTTTCTGCTCATCATCCCGACCGTGTTCATCCTGGTCACGCTGGTCTTCTTCCTGATGCGCGTCGTGGGCGACCCGATCTCCGCGTCGGTCGGCGGCCGTCTCACCGAGGCGCAACTTCAGGATCGTCTGGAAGAGGCCGGATACCTGCGGCCGATCTGGGTGCAGTACTTCGAGTACCTGGGCCAGATCTTTACCGGCAACTTCGGCCGCACCATCACGGACAACCGCCTGATCAGCGAGATCCTGCTCACCTACGGCGCGGCAACCCTCGAGTTGGCCATCTACGCCCTGATTGTTGCCCTGATCATCGGCATTCCGTTCGGCATGCTCGCCGCCTACCTGCGCGACCGCTGGCCAGACGCGGGGCTGCGCATCTTCGCCATCCTCTGCTACGCCACCCCGGTATTCTTCGCCGGCCTGCTGCTCAAGCTCACCTTCTCGGTGTGGCTCGGCTGGTTGCCGCTGGGCGGCCGGGCCAGCACCCGAGTGCAGCTGGCGCTCGGCCGCATCGAGAGCCCCACCGGGATCTATATCGTCGACGCGCTGCGCACCGGCAACCCCGCCATCATCGGTGATGTCTTGCAACACGCGGTGCTGCCCGGACTCGCGCTCGGCCTGCTCACCGCCGGCGTGTTCCTGCGGCTGGTGCGCACCAACCTGATCGGCACGCTCTCGATGGACTACATCGAGGCCGCCCGTTCCCGGGGCGTGCGCGAATCCCGGCTGGTGCGCAAGCACGCGTACAAGCCCGCACTGGTGCCGATCATCACCATCATGGGCCTGCAGATCGCCCTGCTACTCGGCGGTGCGGTCCTCACCGAGAGCACGTTCGAATGGCGCGGGCTGGGCTTCCAACTCGCGCAATATCTCGGGTCCCGAGACTTCGTCGCGGTTCAGGGCATCGTCGCGCTGTTGGCCGTGATCGTGGCGGTGACCAATTTCATCGTCGACGTGGTGGCCGCGTTGGTCGATCCGAGGGTGAGGTACTGACATGACGGATGCCACAGCACCCGGTGACTCCACCGAAGCTCGCTGGAAGCGACTGCCTCTGATCTGGCAGTTGCGGCGCAGCATCGGCCTCCAGCGAGGAATGCTGATCGCCGGCATCATCCTGTGCATCGCGTTCCTCATCGCCGCCATCTTCGCGCCGCTACTGACCCCGTACTCGTTCGACCAGTTGCGCGATGCAGAAGGACCGTTCCCCCGCCAGGCGCCGCCGTCGAGTGAGCACATCTGGGGCACCACGGTCGGCGGATTCGACGTCTACTCCCGGGTGATCTGGGGCGCGCAAACCGCGATCACCGTCGTGATCTGCGCGGTCGTGTTCTCTATCTTCATCGGCGTGCTGCTCGGGCTGGTCTCCGGATACCTCGGCGGCTGGCTCGATCGAGTGCTCGTCATGATCGCCGACGCCGTCTACGCGTTCCCGTCGCTGCTGCTCGCCATCGTGATGTCGATCATCATCTCCGGCGGCGAATCGAGCTTCTGGGGCGGTATCCTCGCCGCGGCAATCTCGATCACCGTGGTGTTCGTGCCTCAGTACTTCCGCGTGGTCAGGGCGGAGACCGTCCGCCTCAAGTCGGAGGCGTTCGTGGAATCCGCGCAGGTGATCGGTACCGGAACGTCCCGCATCCTGTTCCGTCATGTGCTGCGCAACGCCACCAGGTCACTGCCCCTGATCGTCACCCTCAACGCGTCCGAGGCGATTCTCACGCTGGCTGGCCTCGGCTTCCTCGGATTCGGCATCGTGCCCACCGCCGCAGCCGAGTGGGGCTACGACCTGAACCGTGCGATCGCCGACGCTGCCAGCGGCATCTGGTGGACCGGCGTGTATCCCGGTGCCGCGATCGTGCTGCTCGTGATGGGCGTCACCCTGGTCGGCGAGAGCCTGAACGACCTGTCCGACCCACGGCTGCGCGTGCGGCGGCGGGCGAAGATCAAGCCCCAGAAGAAGGCGGTGGCGTCATGAGCGACGTCGTAGACATCCAGAATCTCGAGGTCACCTTCGCCACCGACGCCGACCCGGTCATCGCCGTCGACGGGGTGAGCCTGCAGGTGGAACCCGGCGAGGTGCTCGCCATCGTCGGCGAATCCGGCAGCGGTAAGACCGTGACCGCCAAGTCGATCCTGCGGTTGCTGCCCGAAACGGCGACCACCGCCGGGGCAGTGATCCTGAACGGCAACGACGTGCTCACCCTGGACGAGACCAAACTGCGGGAAGTACGGGGAACGGATGCCGCCATGGTGTTCCAGGAGCCGTCCACCGCTCTCAACCCGGTGTTCACCGTCGGCTGGCAGATCGCCGAGGGCCTGCGCGCCCACGGCGAGTACAGCAAGTCGGAGGCGCGGGCGCGGGCCATCGAGATGCTCGGCAAGGTCGGCATCCCCGATCCGGAGACGCGCGTCGACTACTACCCGCACCAGTTCTCCGGCGGACAGAAGCAGCGTGTGGTCATCGCGCAGGCGCTGGCGCTGCAGCCGAAGGTGATCGTGGCCGATGAGCCGACGACCGCGCTCGACGTCACGGTGCAGGCCGAGATCCTCGACCTGCTGCGACACAGCCGCGACGTGTTCGGAGTCGCCATCGTGCTGATCACCCACAACATGGGTGTGGTCGCCGACCTCGCCGATCGAGTCGCCGTGATGTACAAGGGCGTGGTGGTCGAGCAGGCCGACGTGAAAACCCTGTTCGCCAATCCACAGAACGACTACACCAAGGCGCTGCTGGCTGCCGTGCCACGGGTCGGCGCCCGCACCACTCCACGCTCCGAACCGACCGGCGAAGCACCGGTGGTGGTGGCCGACAAGCTCGAGATCGTGTACCCCGGGCGACTCGGCAAACCCGGGTTCCGGGCCGTGGACCAGGTCAGCTTCACCATTTCACCCGGCGAGGTGCTCGGGCTGGTGGGCGAGAGCGGGTCGGGAAAGACCACCATGGGCCGCGCGATCGCCGGCCTCACCCGGGTCACCGGCGGCTCGCTGAGGGTGCTCGGCCAGGAGATGCGCGGCATCAAGGAGCGCACCTTCAAACCGTTGCGCGCCGAGATCGGCTTCGTCTTCCAGGACCCCGCCACCAGCTTCAACCCGCTGCTCACGGTCGCCGAGGCAATCGCGGAGCCGCTGATCGTGCACAAGCGCGCCAGGAACCTCGCCGCGGCCCGAGCCCGAGTGAACGAACTGCTCGACGTGGTGCACCTCCCCACCGCGTTCGCTGACCGCTACCCGCACGAACTCAGCGGAGGCCAGCGGCAACGCGCCAGCCTCGCGCGCTCCATTGCCCTGCGGCCCCGATTGCTCATCGCCGACGAACCGACGAGCGCGCTGGACGTGTCGGTGCAGGCGAGGGTGCTGGAGCTGTTCACCGAACTGCAGAAGGAACTCGGCTTCGCTTGCCTGTTCATCAGCCACGACCTCGCCGTGGTCGATATGCTCGCCGACCGGATCGCGGTGCTCTACCACGGCAAACTGGTCGAGGAGGGGCGAGGGGACCAGGTGCTGGGCGCCCCGCGCGACGACTACACCAAGCGGCTGCTCGCGTCGTTGCCGGTTCCGGATCCTGTCGCTCAGGAGGTACGTCGCCGAGACCGGGCGGCATTGTTGGGCTAGTCTGGCACGGCACGGAAGGGCCCAAGTGACACCGCGACACAGTGACATGGCGGTTGCGGCAAGCGATCTCTCGATCCAGTACCACGGCGAGCGGATGCTGGCCGTCAACGGCGTCAGTTTTGGCGTACGGCGGGGGGAGATCCTCGCGATCGTCGGCGAAGCCGGCGCCGGAAAGTCGACCCTGTTGCGAGCCCTGGTCGGCCAGTCCAAAGCCGGCGAGGCGGGCGTGCCCGAGATCGTCGGGGGAGACCTCACCGTGCTGGGCGTTCCGATGCGGTCGCTTCGACGCCGCAAGCGCGAATGGCTGTCGATGGCCGTGGGCTTTCTGCCGCAGGATGGCGGATCCGCCCTGACACCGCACCTCACCGTCGGCGAGAACGTGGCCGAACCGATCTACTCCCGCGATCAGAAGTTCGACCGACTCGAGGCCGGCGCCGCCGTCGCCACCCTGATCGACGGCGTTCGGCTGCCCCTCGGCGTGATGGGCCGGTTCCCGCACGAGCTCAGCCGCGGTCAACGTCAGCGGGTCGCACTGGCCAAGGCGCTCATCCTCGAGCCCGAACTCCTCGTCGCCGACGACCCGACGATGGGCGTAGACGTGATGGTGCGCGGCCCGATCTTCGACGTCATCCGCGACCTCGCCCAGGAACGCGCGTTCTCGGCCGTGGTGGTCGGTCACGACGTGCGCGAACTGCGCCGGATGACAGACCGGGTGGCGGTGATGCAGGGCGGAGTGATCGTCGGATTCGGCGGAATCGAGCAGGTGCTGCGAAACCCGCACCACCCGTACGTCGAGTCGCTCGCCCGCACCCTGGGCTACCGATGACCAGTACCGCCCGGCAGCCAGGCGAGCACCGCGACCTGAATGGATCGGATGCCGCGCCGGCGCTCGCTACCCGTCCCACCCCGGGACCGATCGCGGTGTTACCGCAGCCGGAGCCGTTCTTCGTCGACGCCGCCCGCGCGGCCGGTGCCACGGTGGCGCCGCTCGGCGCAGACACCCGCGGACTGATCTGGCTGGCCCCGGACGGCAGCGACGCGCTCCGCGCGGTTCTGGCCCGGCATCCGCAGCTGGAATGGGTGCAGTTGCCGTGGGCAGGGGTGGACGCGTTCGCTGACCTGCTGGGGGAGCGTGCGGCATCGACGCTGCCGGTGATCACCAGCGGCAAGGGCACCTACTCCGAACCGGTCGCCGAACAGGCGCTGGCCCTCACCCTGGCCACGCTTCGATTCATCCCGGCGAAGGCGCGGGCGTCCTCCTGGGAGCCCGAATCCCGCGGCACGTCGCTGTACGGCCGGCACGTCGTCATCATCGGAGCCGGCGGCATCGCCCGCGAACTGATCCGGTTGCTGGCACCGTTCGAGACCAGGATCACCGTGGTGCGCCGATCCGCGACCCCGGTCGACGGCGCGGCACGGACCGTCACCGTCGACGAGTTGGACGCCGTGCTGCCGGAAGCCGACGTGCTCGTGGTCGCGGCGGCGCTCTCCGCGGCATCCGCTCACCTGATCGGCCGACGTCAACTGGAGTCGATGCGGCCGCGCGCGGTGCTGGTGAACATCGCCAGGGGCGGCATCGTCGACACCGACGCGCTGGTGAACGCGCTCGAGCGTGGTCTCATCGCCGGCGCCGGTCTCGACGTCACCGATCCGGAACCGCTCCCGCCGGGGCATCCGCTCTGGAACGCACCGAACACGGTGGTGACCATGCACTCGGCCGACACGCCCGAGATGACGCGACCATTGCTCGCGGAACGGGTGCACCACAACGTGCGCGCCTTCCTCGGAGAAGGCCAGTTTCGAGGGATCGTCGACCCTCGCGCGGGGTATTAAGTGTGCCGACAGCCGCGGAGCTGGACTTTGCGTCGTGAAATCTTTGCTAAAGTAATCAAGCTGTTCCAGTGACAAATGACACCGTCACAGCGAACCTCGATAGCTCAATTGGCAGAGCAGCCGGCTGTTAACCGGCAGGTTGTTGGTTCGAGTCCAACTCGGGGAGCTAGGGCCCAGGGGCTTCCACCCCCTGGGCCTTTTTTGGCCCCATTTCAAGGAGCAGCGCATGGACCGGTGGATCGCCGAGCACGCGACGTTGCTCGTGATCGTGCTGGCCGCCGCCACCGGAATTCTGCTGGTGCTGGCCGTGTCCCTGCTGATCGCCTGGCTGCGCGCTCGCTCCGCCCGCAAGCGACAGGTCTTTGACCGGGTCTCCGCCGAGCGTGACCGGATCAACCTCGAGCTGTCGCTGGCCGAACAGACGGGCCGTCTGCGGATCATCCGCGAGATGCACGAGGTGGCCGTGCTGTCGGTGGCCGGCATCATCTCCACCGCCGAGGGCGCCCGCTACGCCGCCGCCGCCGACCCTGCGGTCGCCGCCCGCAGCGCCGGACAGATCGCCGACCTCGCTCGTACCACCCTCGGCGATCTGCGCCGCGTGATGACGGTCGTGCGCGAGGGAGAAGCGGATGCCGCGCCCCAGCCACGCCTCAAATCGGCCCGAGACCTGTTCAAGGTGATGCGCGACGCCGGCCTGATCGTCACGTTCGAGGAAATCGGCGAACGCTACCGGCTGGCGCCGGGAGCGGAACTCGCCGTGTATCGAATCCTGCAGGAAGCCCTATCGAACTCGCTGAAGTACGGCGGCGAGGGCACCGAAGCCCGCGTGGTGTTCACCTGGACCGCCGATGGACTGCAGCTGAAGGTCGATGACGACGGCGCCCGCGCAGCGCTGAAGCGTCGCGGCGTGGATCCCAACGACACCACCCACCAACACCGCTACAGCATCGAGGACGACCTCAACGCGCTCACCGGCATGGTCGAAGGCGTCGGCATCACCGAGATGCGGGAGCGGGCCGCCCTGTTCGGCGGGGTCTTCACCGCCGTTCCGGTGCCCGGCGTCGGCTTCTCGGTGTCCGTTGTCTTCCCGCACCTCAAGTACCACAACGGGGTGCATGACGTGAATCTCGCCCGGTTGTGAGAGCTCTGCTGGTCCGCGAGGAGGGGGACTCGGTCGCGGTCAGGGAAGGCGTCGCAGTCGCCGCTGCCGTCTCGGCGTACGGGGTGTCGTTCGGCGCGCTCTCGGTGGCGGCGGGCCTGGACATCTGGCAAACCTGCGTGCTCAGCCTGCTGATGTTCTCCGGCGGCTCCCAGTTCGCCTTCATCGGCGTGCTCGCAGCCGGCGGGATCGCGGCCGGTCCTGCCGCGGTCGCCAGTGCCGCCCTGCTCGGCGCTCGGAACGGCATCTACGCCATGCGCCTGTCCCCGGTGGTCGACGGGCCGTGGTGGCGCAAGATCCTCGCCGCGCACGTCACCATCGACGAGAGCATGGCGGTGTCGACCGCGCAGGATGCACCACGGGCCCAGCGGGTGGGCTTCTGGGTCACCGGCATCCTGATCTTCCTCGGCTGGAATCTGACCACCCTGATCGGCGCCCTGATCGGGGACGCTGTCGGTGATGTCAGCCGGTTTGGGCTCGACGCGGCCGCCGCGGCCGCGTTCCTCGGCCTGCTCTGGCCGCGGTTGACGACCGCCCAGCCGGTGGTCGTGGCCATCGCCGCGGCGGTGGTGTGCGCGGTGCTGACACCGGCGCTGCCGACCGGAGTGCCGGTGCTGGCGGCAGCCGTGGTCGCCGTCGTGGTCGGCGTCACCAACTGGTGGGGGCGGAAGTCCGAATGACCGTGTGGCAACTCATCCTGCTCGCCTCGATCGTTGTGCTGGCGCTGAAGGTGTCCGGGTACCTGGTGCCCGAGGCTCTGCTCGAGAAGCCGACCCCGTCACGCGTCGCGAACCTGCTCACGGTCGCGCTGCTTGCGGCACTGGTGGTCACGCAGACCCTGGCCTCGGGAAGCAGCATCGTCCTGGATGCCCGGGTTCCCGCGTTGATCGTCGCGGCCGGACTGCTGGTCGTGCGGGCGCCGTTCATTGTTGTGGTGGCGGCCGCCGCGCTGACGGCCGCTCTGATTCGCGCCTTCACCTAGGCGCGGTCGGCTCCGCTGACCGGGCTCAGCTGTCCAGGTCGTCGACGCCCGGCATCCAGCTTTGCCCTGGCACGCCCCAGCTGTTCCTGCGGATGGCCTTCGCCACCGGCTTCACATACCGATGCTCCAGCCGGTCGGCGTAGAGGACCCCATCGAGGTGGTCGTACTCATGCTGCAGGATGCGCGCGAACCAGCCCTCGGCGACCAGCTCGAACGGCTCCTGACGCACCGTGAGGGCACGCAGGATGACACGATCAGCGCGTCTCAGCGGAAACCGCTCGCCCGGAATCGAGAGGCACCCCTCGGACTCGGCATCCTCGTCGGCATCTCCGAGGGTCAGCGGGCTCTGCCACAACTCCGGGTTGATCGCCTCACCGCGGCGGTGCACGCCGTCGTCATCGGTCCAGTCATAGACGAACACGCGCAGCGCCACCCCGACCTGCGGCGCCGCGAGGCCCACCCCGGGAGCCGCCTCCATCGTGTCGTACAGGTCGGCGACGAGCGTCGCGAGTTCATCATCAAAGCTCGACACGGGCGACGCCGGGGTGTGCAGGACGGGGTCACCGGTAATCACGATGGGGAGAACAGACATCCCGCAAGAATATCGGGGTGGCGGGTGTCGGCGGATGGTGAACATCCGCGAAACCCCGGCGGATCGGCCAGCTTTTGTGAGTGAGCGGGTAGATTCATCGGGTGATCATCGGGGCGGCGGACGTAGCAACAGACCTCCGTTTGCCGTTGGGAATTTTGATTGCGTTCCTGGGTGGAGTGTTCCTGGCGCTCGGTGCCCAGTTCCAGCACCGTGGCGTGAGCAAGGTGGAGATCAGTCACGGCAGCGGCGCCAAGCATGGTCTGAGCGTGCGTCAGCTGCAGGCTCTGCTCGCGCGCCCGTCCTGGGTGATCGGTACCGTGATGCTCGGCCTCGCGATCGTCATGCAGCTCACCGCCCTCGCCTTCGCACCGCTGATCGTGGTGCAGCCGATCGGAGTGGTGGCGCTGGTAATCACGTCGATCCTCAACGCGCGGGTGACTGCGGTGCGGCTTGACGGCCGCGCAATCGGCGCGATCGTGATGTGTGTCGGTGGTGTCGGCGTGTTCGTCTCCATTGCAGCCGTGACCGCCACCGAGCATCGCATCGGCACGCAGCAGTTGACGATCATCCTCATCATCCTGGGCGCGGTCGTCGTGGCCTATGCGATCGCATTCGCCTTCTGGCGGCGGCACATGCGCGCAATCTTCTACATCATTGGCGCCGGCGTGCTCTACGGGTTTGTCGCCACCCTGGCGAAGTCGGTGTTGAATCGAATCATCGCCGGTGACTTCGACTGGCTCACCTTCTTCGCGGTGGTAGTTCTGCTCGGCGCCACGGCGCTCGGTGGCTATTTCGTACAGACCGCGTACTCGGTGGGGGCACCGGAACTGGTGATTGCCGGACTCACTGTCGTCGACCCGATGGTCGCGGTGATCATCGCCGTGGCCGTGCTTGGGGAAGCGTCCCAGGCGCCGCTCTGGGCGGTGATCGGGTTCGTCGTGGCCGGTGCGGTCGCGGTCACCGGAGTCTTCTTACTCGCGAAACACCATCCGCAAACACACCGCTGAGGTAGTTTGGAGGATAGGTTTTTCTCTGACTGCCCTCGAATAGGACTATTCATCATTTTGCCTGACCATACGCACGCCACACCCGAAGCCTCGGCTGGAGCGGCCCAGACCGGCGCCGAACCAGTGCCGGCGACCCGTGGCAGGTCCGACCGTCCGATGCGGATCCTGATCGGGGCCGATACTTTCGCCCCGGATGTGAATGGGGCGGCGAAGTTCGCCGAACGGCTTGCGGCGGGCCTGGTTCAGCGTGGGCACGAGGTGCACGTCATGGCTCCGGCGGCGGGCCGGAAGCACGGCACCTGGACCGAGGTGCACGAGGGCGAGCCCATCATCATGCACCGCCTGCTCAGTTGGCGGTGGTACCCGCACCCGTGGCTCCGCTTCGCATTGCCGTGGCGGATCCGTCAGAACAGCGCGCGCGTGCTCGACGAGGTGCGGCCCGACGTGGTGCATTTCCAGTCGCACTTCGTCGTCGGACGGGGACTCGCCATCGAGGCCAACAGTCGCGGCATCCGCGTCGTTGCCACGAACCACACCATGCCCGACAACATGATGCAGTTCACGCTGATCCCGAAGGCCGTGCAGCCGAAGATGCTGCGGGTGTTCATGAAGGCGCTGACCAACACCTTCCTGCGGGCCGAGGCGATCACCACCCCCACTCGTCGTGCCGCGGAGTTCTTCGAAGAGATGACCGGCATCGATGGCGTGCACGCAGTGTCGTGCGGCATCGAGATGGCCAACTACAGCCCGCACTTCGAACGCCGCAGCGAGAACGTTGTGCTCTTCATCGGCCGCATTGAAGCGGAGAAGAACATCGACTGGCTGCTGCGTGCGGTGGCGCGCCTCGATCCCGCGCTCGACGTGAAGGTTGAGATCATCGGTGACGGCGACCAGCGGAGCAACCTCGAGAGCCTCGCGCACGAACTCGGCCTCCGCTCGAACGTGCACTTCGCCGGCCACGTGCCGGAGGAGTACCTGAAACAGCAGCTGAACCGGGCCACCCTGTTCGCGATGCCCTCCACCGCAGAGCTGCAGAGCATCGCCACCATGGAGGCGATGGCGTCAGGCTTGCCCATCGTCGCCGCCGACGCCATGGCGCTGCCGCACCTCGTGCACGACGGCCAGAACGGCTACCTGTTCGACCCCGCCGATGTCCCACAGTTTGCCGCGCGCCTCACCGACGTGCTCACCGCATCGCCCGAAGAACTCGATCGGCTGAAGCGGGAGAGCCTGCGCATCGTCGCAGCCCACGACATCCAGCGCACTCTGCTCACCTTTGAGAGCCTGTATCGTGGGGAACC
>JBEVDR010000188.1:0-2674 GCA_040513215.1 Microbacteriaceae bacterium
GAGGCATCCTTCTCGACGGCGACGATGACGGGAACGCCACGGCCGGCCTCGAATTCGCGGCGCACGGTGTGGCCGGGGCCCTTGGGGGCGACCATGACCACGTCGACGCCCGCGGGCGCCTCGATGTAGCCGAAGCGGATGTTGAAGCCGTGGCCGAAGACCAGGGCCTTGCCCTCGGCGAGGTTCGGGAGGATGTCGTCCTTGTACAGGTGACGCTGCACCTGGTCGGGAGCGAGGACCACGATCACGTCGGCCCAGGCGGATGCCTCAGCGGCGCTCTTCACGGTGAAGCCGACCTCTTCGGCCTTGGCGCGAGACTTCGAGCCCTCCTTGAGTCCGATGACGACCTCGACGCCGGAGTCGCGCAGGTTCTGCGCGTGGGCGTGGCCCTGCGAGCCATAGCCGATGACGGCGACCTTCTTGCCCTGGATCAGGGACAGGTCGGCGTCTTTGTCGTAGAAGATTTCAGACAATGTGGTGTTCTCCTTGGTTGTTGGACTGCAGAAATTAGTTTTTGAAGACGCGTTCGGTGATCGACTTGGATCCCCGACCGATGGCGAGAAGGCCCGACTGGGCGATTTCCTTGATGCCGTAGGGCTCGAGCACCCGCAGGAACGCCGAGACCTTGCCGGAGTCTCCGGTGACCTCGATGACGACGGCATCCGTCGCCACGTCGACGACGCGAGCCCGGAACAGGGTGACGGCTTCGAGCACCTGGGAGCGGGTCGTGTTGTCCGCCCGCACCTTGACGAGCAGGTGTTCGCGCTGCACCGACTGGCTCGGGTCGAGCTCGACGATCTTGATGACGTTGATCAGCTTGTTGAGCTGCTTGGTCACCTGTTCCAGCGGGGCGTCTTCGACGTCGACCAGGATCGTGATGCGCGACAGGCCGGGGATCTCACTGTGGCCGACCGCGAGGCTCTCGATGTTGAACCCGCGCCGGGCGAACAGGCCGGCGACGCGGGTCAAGAGGCCCGGTTTGTCCTCAACGAGGAGGCTCAGAACGTGGGTGCTCATGGCTACTCCTCTTCCCAGGTGGGGGCGTGGTCCTTGGCGTATTGCACAAAACTGTTGCTGACACCCTGCGGCACCATCGGCCACACCATGGCGTCGCGGCTCACGATGAAGTCGATCACCACGGGCCTGTCGTTGGTGGCCAGCGCGAGCTTGATCGCGTCGTCGACCTGGTCGGCGCTGGTGACGCGGATGCCCAGGGCACCGTAGGCGTCGGCCATCTTCACGAAGTCGGGCACCATCGCGGTGCCGTGGCCGGTGTTCAGGTCGGTGAAGGAGTGCCGGCCGTCGTAGAAGAGGGACTGCCACTGGCGCACCATGCCGAGCGACGAGTTGTTGATGATCGCCACCTTGATCGGGATGTTGTTGATCGTGCAGGTGGCGAGCTCCTGGTTGGTCATCTGGAAGCAGCCGTCGCCGTCGATGGACCAGACGACCCGGTCGGGTTCGGCGACCTTGGCGCCCATGGCAGCGGGCACCGAGTAGCCCATGGTGCCGGCGCCGCCGGAGTTGAGCCAGGAGTTGGGCCGTTCGTACTTGATGAACTGCGCGGCCCACATCTGGTGCTGGCCGACACCGGCGGCGTAGACGCCCTCGGGTCCGGTGAGCTCGCCGATGCGCTTGATCACGTACTGCGGGGCGAGCAGACCGTCGGCGGGTTCGCTGTAGCCCAGCGGGAACTTCTCACGGAGGCCGTTGAGGTAGGTCCACCACTCGGTGATGTCGGGCGTCGTCGTGAGGATGGCTTCGCGGTACGCCACGGTGAGGTCGGCGATCACGTCTTTGGCGTCACCCACGATAGGCACGTCGGCGGCGCGGATCTTGCCGATCTCGGCCGGGTCCACGTCCACGTGCACGATGGTGGCGTTGGGCGCGAACTCGCTCGCCTTGCCGGTCACCCGGTCGTCGAACCGGGCGCCGAGCGCAATGATCAGGTCGGATTCCTGCAGCGCCAGCACGGCCGCGACGGTGCCGTGCATGCCGGGCATACCCAGGTGCTGCTGGTGGGAGTCGGGGAACGCGCCGCGCGCCATCAGCGTGGTGACGATGGGCGTGCCGGTGAGTTCGGCCAGCTCGAGCAGCTCGGGTGAGGCCTGGGCGCGGATGACGCCGCCGCCCACGTAGAAGACGGGCTTTTCTGCGCCGGCCAGGAGCGCGGCCGCGGCCTGCACCTGCTTTCCGTGTGCCTTGGTGATCGGCCGGTAGCCGGGCAGGTCGAGCTTGGGCGGCCAGATGAACGGGGCGCTGAGCTGCTGGGCGTCCTTGGTGATGTCCACCAGCACCGGGCCGGGGCGTCCCGTGTTGCAGATCAGGAACGCGGAGGCGATGGCGGCGGGGATGTCCTCGGGCCGCTTCACCAGGAACGAGTGCTTGGTGATCGGCATGGTGATGCCGACGATGTCGGCCTCCTGGAAGGCATCCGTGCCCATCAGGGTGGAGAACCCCTGGCCGGTGATCGCCAGCAGCGGCACCGAGTCCATGTAGGCGTCGGCGATCGCGGTGACCAGGTTGGTCGCGCCGGGGCCCGAGGTGGCGATGGCCACCCCGACCCGGTTGCTCGAGGACGCGTAGCCCTCGGCGGCGTGGCCGGCGCCCTGTTCGTGGCGAACGAGGATGTGGCGGATGTCGTCCTGGTTCATCAGCTCGTCGTAGAGCGGGA
>JBEVDR010000189.1:0-5043 GCA_040513215.1 Microbacteriaceae bacterium
TGGCTGCCGGCAGCATCTCGGCGGCTGTCGCGGCAGCGGGCACGACCGACCCGGTGATCGGACCGGCTGACGTGTCCGTTACCGAGGGAGTGAACACCATCGTGTACGCCTGGGGCAGCCTGAGCGACGGCACCCTCGGGCTCGCCGTACAGAGCATTGACGTCGGGACCAAGGGCGGTGGGCATGACCGCTGACCACCGGTAACGGAGCTGATTCGTCAGCGGGCCGCAGCGAGGGTATCCGCCCCCTCGCTGCGGCCTTTGTCGCGGCATCCGCCTGCTCGGAAAAAGAGGAATTAAATCCGTGCGTATGCATCCAACTGACCGGGAACGCCGGAAGTAACTGTGTAAGCAATTTCGCGCCCGCGCAGCGGGCTCATCCAGGAGGTACTCATGAGCAAGACCCTCGCGTTCGGCATTGCGGCCGGCGCACTTGTAGCGGTGGCCATTGCGGCGCCCGCGTCTGCGGCAGACGGAGCGAAGCTCTCGGTGCTGCACGGAATTCCCGGCGTCACCGTCGACGTCTACGTGAACAACGCCCTCACCCTCGACAACTTCGAGCCCGGCACCCTGGCCGGGCCCTTGGACCTGCCGGCCGGAACCTACACGGTGGCGATCACCGCAGCCGACGCGGCGGATGCCAGCGCCCCGGTCATCCCCGCCGTCGACCTGCCTCTCGAAGCCGGGAAGAACTACACCGCCGCCGCGCACCTGACCGAAGCCGGCCAACCGACGGCGTCGCTGTTCACCAACGATATCCAGACGCTGAACGCCGGCGAGGGACGTCTCACCGTTCGCCATGCCGCCGCGGCACCCGCCGTCGACGTCCTCGCCGGAGGCACCGCGGTGATCACCAACCTGACCAATCCGACCGAGCAGATCCTGACCCTGCCGGCCGGCACCGTGTCAGCCGCGGTCGCGGCAACCGGCACCACCCAGCCGGTGATCGGACCGGCTGATGTGACCGTGGCCGAGGGCGTGAACACCATCGTCTACGCCTGGGGCAGCCTTGCCGATGGCAACCTGGCGCTCGCCGTGCAGACGATCGATGGCCTGCACTCCAACCCAAGCAGCATCCCGGCAGGGGAAGCAGGGCTCGTGGCCACCAACCAGCCCATGGACCAGACCATGCTCTGGATGGCAGGTCTCGCCACCCTGATGCTGGGCGGCACCGTCATCACCCTGACCGTCCTGCGGCGTCGCGGTGAAGCACAGCTCGCCCTGGACCGGGCCAGCGGAACCGCAACCGACCGGTGAAGACCACCACCAGCTGGGCCGCAGCGAGGGGATTAGGGACTCTCGCTGCGGCTCTCCCCGCGCTCGCCGTGCTCGGTGTGCTTGGGGCGCTGGTGGGATGCAGCGTGCAGAGCTCACCCGAGAGGATCACCACGACTCCATCGGCCGTGACGCCCTCTGCGCCGCCGACCGGCACGTCAACCGTCCCGCCCACCCCTGCGGTTGACGTGCCCCAGGTCGACGCTGACATCTCCGCAACGCAGCCCGCCGCGACCATCCCGCCGGTTCGAGTCCGCGTCGCCGACCTCGGCATCGACATGCCGATCACGTCGCTGGGGCTCGCCCCCGACGGGACAATGGGTCTCGACCCGAACCCCGCGGTTGCAGCCTGGTACCAGCACGGCCCAGCGCCTTCCTGGGGGCGAGGCGCCACCGTCATCGCGGCGCATGTCGACTCCCTCGTCTACGACATCGGCCCGTTCGCCAAACTGGCGACAGCCGCTGTCGGCCAGGAGGTCGTTCTGACCACGGCTGAAGGGCTTGGGCACCGCTACCTGATCGATTCCGTGCAGCTCATCGACAAGGCCGCGGTTCCGTGGGATGCGATCTTCGACCGCACCGGAACAGCCCGGCTGACCCTGGTCACCTGCGGCGGAGAGTTCGACTACGACACCCTCCACTATCTCGGCAGCGTCATCGTTACCGCGACACCGGTTGAATAAGCACGGAACTGCGTAGTCTGATGGAAACGACAGCAGCGGTACTGGTTCTGAACCGCCCGCATGGGCGGTCACCACGACTGGCAGCCGCGACGCCCGCGGCCGAAAGGCATCACAGCGACGTGACCCGATCCGGTGACACGACCCGACCCGAGACCGACGACGACGCCGGTCTCGTTGAGGCGTTCCGCGCGGGAGACGAGCGTGCCCTGGTCGAGGCATACGCCCGATGGTCGGCGCTGGTCTACACGCTCGCCTTGCGGTCGCTCGGCAATCCGACCGACGCGGAGGACGTCACCCAGAAGGTCTTCATCGCCGCCTGGCGGGGCCGGTCCGGTTTCGACCCGGCCCGGTCGCGGCTGCCCGGCTGGCTGGTCGGCATCACACGGCATACCATCGCCGACGCGCACGAGGCCCGCAGCCGGCAACGCCGGCTGGATGAGGCTTACACCGCCGAGTTGCCGGGAGCCCGCGATGACGACACGGTTCAGATCACCGACCGGGTGATGATCGCCGCCGAGCTCGAGCAGCTGGAGCCGGTGCCGCGCCGGGTGATGCGACTGGCGTTCTTCGACGACCTCACCCACGCGCAGATCGCCGATACTCTCGGATTGCCGCTCGGCACCGTGAAAAGCCATATCCGCCGGAGTCTGTTCCGGCTGCGCAGTCGATTGGAGGTGAACGATGGAGCATCTTGACGACGACACGCTTGCGCTGATCGCCATGGCCGAACTCGAGCCCGACCGCCCCGAACGGGAGCACCTGGCCGTCTGCCCGGTCTGCTCCGAATCGCTCGCCGAACTTCGGCAGACCGCGGAGCTGGGTCGAGCCGCGCGCACCATCGAACTACTCGAACCGGCCGATGCCGTCTGGAGCAACATCCACGCCGACCTCGGGCTGTCCCCGCAGGTGGCCGCCGTTCCGCGGGTGGCTGACTTCGCACCGGATGCGGGCACCTCACCCGATGGGCGGTTTGCGCCCGATGCGCGCGACACCGCCGCGCCGGCACCGGTGACCCCGATCAGAACTGACCAATCCGGTCGTCGGGCGTTCGCCCGGTGGCCGATCGCCGCGGCGGCCGCCGTCGTCGGATTGATCGGGGGAGTGGCCGCCGGAATCTGGTGGCAGGCGGCCCAGCAGGACTCCGCGGTGGTGGTGGCCGAAGCCGAACTGGACGCATTCCCGGGGTGGGACGCCAGCGGCGTCGCCCGGGTGGAGCAGCGCGCTGACGGCAGCCGCGTCGTCGTCGTCGACCTCCAGACGCCGACCGAGGATGCCGGGCTCCGCGAGGTGTGGCTGATCAAGTCGGATGCCTCGGGGCTGGTGAGCATCGGATACCTCGACGGCGCATCCGGCAGCTTCGTCGTCCCCGCCGGCATCGACCTGGCGCAGTACCCGCTCGTCGACGTCTCGGCTGAACCGGACAATGGCGACCCCGCGCACTCCGGTGATTCGATCGTGCGAGGCGAGCTGCGCGCCAGCTGAGGTGTGCCCCGACCCGGGCAACAGTGACAAGGCCCGTGGCGGTGCAGCACCCGGGTGAGGACGGCAGCTTCGCCAGCCCGCACTCCTACTTCCCCGACTACACCGCGACGACCGGCAAACGGCCTGGTGGCCGCACCCCGCCCGTCGGTCGTGCAGGTCTGGCAGGGCTAAGTCACCCAAGGGGTAGCTGACCGCAACCCCTGTATCCTTGACGGGATGTCGCACCACGCCGGCATCCCGTCGGGCGGCGTTACGCTCCACCTTGACCGCTGAAGGCAGACCACATGTCTGACCACTCGTCCGAGCCCCACGCCTTTCCCTGGTTCGGCCTGATCGTGCTGAGCACGGCCGTGTTCATGTCGGTGACCAACGAGATGCTGCCGACCGGCCTGCTGCAGCCGATGAGCCGCGACCTCGGCGTCAGCGAACCGCAGATCGGCCTGCTGCTCAGCGTCTTCGCCGGCACCGTCGTTCTCAGCTCGATCCCGCTCGCGGGACTCACCAGGAAGCTGCCGCGGCACGGACTGCTCGTCCTGGTGCTGATCGCCCTCGCTCTCAGCAACCTGTTCTCGGCGTTGGCGCCGAACTACGAGGTGCTCGTGGTCGCCCGGGTGTTCGGCGGCCTCGCGCACGCGATGTTCTGGGTCATCGTCGCCGCGTACGCCGGGCACCTGGTGCCGCGCCACCAGCTGGGCCGCGCGGTCGCCATCACGGCCTCCGGCGGAACGCTCGCCTACATCTTCGGCGTGCCGCTCGGCACCGTGCTCGGCCAGGTGCTCGGCTGGCGGCTCGCCTGGGTCACCCTGGCGGTGCTGACCACCATCGCGGCGGTGCTGGTGCTGAAGTTCCTGCCGCCGGTGGCGCGAGAGACCGGCACGCACACGAACCAGCTACCGCTCCGCCGTGACGCGACACTGCCCACCGTGATAATCGTGTGCATCGTGACCGGTGTGGTGATGACCGGCCACTACGCGTTCTATACCTACATCGCCCCATTCGTCACCGAGGTGCTGGCGTTGCCGGAATCGATGATCGGCCTCATGCTCGGCATCTTCGGCGCCGGCGGTGCTGTCGGCATCGTGCTGACCGGAACCGTGCTGGGGCGCCACCCGACCCGCGGCCTGATCGTGATGCTGGCGATCGTGGCCCTGTCCGTCACGGTGCTCGCGCTCAGCACCTCGTCGTTGCCCATCGCGATCATCGCGTTCGCGATCTGGGGCATCGCATTCGGGGCGCTGCCGTCGCTGCTGAACACCCGGATGCTGCAGGTGGCGTCCGCGCGGGCCAGGGACGTGTCATCCGCGTTCTACAACTCCGCCTTCAACCTCGGGATCGGCGGCGGGGCGCTGCTCGGTGCCGTGCTGTTCGACTCCGTGGGCGTGGCCCAGCTGCCCTGGCTGTACGTCGGAACGCTGCTGCTCGCGCTGGGACTGATCGGCGGCACGCTGTGGCGTCGGCGGTCGCGCGCGGCAGGACTCACGGGGTAACTGCCGACCCCGTTTGATCACGGCCGGGAAGTCACCCTGGCCGGGGGAGGAAGCGCCGCGCCTGCAGTTTTACGCTGACGACTGTGCGCCCGCCCGCGGCGCGCGCTTCGTGACGAC
>JBEVDR010000190.1:0-4181 GCA_040513215.1 Microbacteriaceae bacterium
GCGCCATCCTCGACCGATTCGAGGTCGACGTAGTCGTAGTCGACGCCGAGTCCGTCGAGCAGGGACTTCGAGCGGCGGCAATCGCTGCACCACTGGGCGCCGAACATCGTGATCCGCTGGGCCTCATCCGCTGCAAAAGTCATATCTGAACCCTAGGCGACGTCGGCTGAGAGACGCCAGAACGGATGCCGGGTGCCTCGAACCTCAGCCGTCGACATCCCGCCGGGCGAACACCGCCAGCCCGATCGCCAGCGCCACCAGCGTCAAGGCCAGCAGCTCGGCGAAGCCGACCCAATCCAGGCCGTCCATCAGCGGCTGTTCACCCCAGGCCCACGAGTACGGGCTGATCGTGTGCAGCCACTCCAGATCGTCCACTTGGTTGGCGATCGCATTTGCGGCGTACCCGCCGATCGCGACCACTGCTCCGGCAGCTGTGGCGAGGCCACGACGTCCGGTGACCGCCCCGACCGCCAGCGCGACACTGCCGGTCGAAAGCGTCAGCAGCACCAACATGGTGGTCGCGGCGAGCACATTGACCACCTCGAGGTCGAGTCCGGCCGGGACATTCAGCAGCAGAATCAGTGCCGCTGCCACGATCCCCAGCCAGAGCAACCGCACCAGCAGGGCCAGCCCGCGTTCGAGTACCACCTGGCTGCGGCTCACCGCGTGCGCGAGGGTCAGCTCGAGCGTGCCGTTCTCTTCGTCGCCGGCGATGGTCGCTGCGCCCCACGCGATCGACGCGATGGTGAACAGTGCGAACCCGATCAGTCCGAAGAAGGTGGACTGCACGTATCCGGCGCCGGTGCCGATGTTGGTATAGCCGATGGTCTCGACCAACGCCTCCGGCAGGTTGGCGATCAGCGCCTGGAGGTCGGTGTTACTGATCGAGGAAAACAGCGGCACGTACACCAGGAGCGCGGCGGCAATGCCGAGTGTCCAGGCGATCATCGAGCGCCACGACTCGATCAGTGCTCGGCGAAACAGCGGCAGCGCGTTACTCATCGTCGGCCGCGGTGTCCGAGAGCGGGGTCTCCGAAGGGGCCTCCGAGAGGGGCGTCTCGTAGAGGCCGAGCACGGACTGTTCCAGATCGGGTTCCTCAACGGTCAGCTCGGTCACGCGGAAGTGCGCCAGCGTCTTGACGAGGCTGTCCGGGTCGCCCGACAGCGAGAGGGTCGCGCTGGTCGGAGTGGGCTCGACCAGGTTGCTGACGCCAGGCAGCGAGATCAGCAGGGCGTGCAGGGCGGGTGCCGCGGCATCCGCTATTTCCACATGGACACGACGGATGGCGCTGCGCCTGAGTTCCTCGACGGTGTTCACGGTGATCACGCGACCCTCGCGCAGGATCGCCACCTCGGTGGCGGTGTTCTGTACCTCGCTGAGCACGTGTGAGCTGAGGAACACGGTCTGTCCGTGACCGGCCGCCTCACGGAGCAGTTCGTGCACCTGTTGTTGCACGAGCGGGTCGAGTCCGCTGGTGGGTTCGTCGAGCACGAGCAAATCGGGCCGATGCATGAACGCTTGCACGATGCCGAGCTTCTGCTTGTTTCCCTTGGATAGGGTGCGCACCTGCCGGTTGAGGTCGAGGTGGAGCCGGTCGGCGAGGTCGGTGATCTCGTTCTGTGGGACCCCGCCGCTGATGCGTGCGAGGTGGGTGAGCAGGTCGCCGCCGCGGACCCGTGATTCGAGCTTCAGCTCACCGGGCAGGTAGCCGATGCGGCGTCGCAGTGCTGGACCACCCTGCCGGGGGTGGGTGCCGAGCACCTCGACCCGTCCGGAGGTGGGGCGCACGATGTCGAGAACCACCCGCATGGTGGTGGTCTTGCCTGAACCGTTCGGTCCGATCACCCCGAAGATGCTGCCGGTGGGCACGGCGAGGTCGAGGCCGCGGAGGGCGGTGGTGCGCCCGAAGCGCTTCACCAGTGCCTCGGTGCGCACCGCATCAGTCATAGCGGCAGGTTAGGGGTGGCGCTCGGACCGGGGCAATGGTGGGTTTTCTGCGGGAGCGCACATTCGCTGTGCGCTAGTCGGGCAGACGGAGGCGTGCGGCATGCGCTTGAATGGACACCATGACCACTGCCGTTCCTTCGAACCTTGCCCACCTGCTCGAGAACCCGAACTTCGGAAGCCTCGCCACCGTGCGGCCCGACAACACCGCGCAGGTGAACCCGATGTGGTTCGAATTCGACGGTGAGCACATTCGCTTCACTCACACCACGAAGCGGGGCAAGTTCCGCAACCTGCAGCAGAATCCGTCGATGTCGCTGTCGGTGTTCGACCCCGAGAACCCGTTCAGCTACATCGAGGTGCGTGGCCGTCTGCTCGACGCTATTGCGGATCCGACCGGCTCGTTCTATGTTCGACTGGGACAGCGCTACGGCAACGCGGAGCAGCAGGCTCCGGCCGATTCTGCCGACCGCGTCATCCTGGTGATGAGTGTCGAGAAGGTGCACGGACGCTGACCCGGTCAGCCACTCCCAGCTAACCCGCGTACCCTGAGGGGAGCATCCGAGAGCTCTGTCCGGATGCGTAAACACGGAAGGTACGTATTTGGGCGCCGAATGCATCCATGGTCTCGAAGAGGGAATGTGCGACGCATGTTCCCCCAAGCCGGTACTGGAAGCGCCTATTCCTCCACGTTCCACGCGCACTCGCGCACTGCCGAAGGCTAATCTGCGCAGCGGAAGCGGCAACGCTGGGGATATCGCTGCCGGAAAGGCCGCGAAGCCGCTGACCGTGGTGAACGTGAGCGGACACCGTATCTACCACATCACCCACATTTCGAACCTGGCCGGCATCGTGCAGAACGGGTTCCTTGCCGCCGACGCCGCCGAGAGCGTCGCGGCGCGGCCGGCCGTGGACATCTCCTCGGCCGAGACCCGCGAGGCACGACGTGCGGCGCAGGTCACCGGTGTCGTGGACGGTGACGACACTGTCGCGAACTACGTGCCCTTCTTCATCACCCCGGATGCCGCACTCTGGCTGGACATGCGAGCGGATGCCGCGGACCCTCGGCTTGCCGCGCACACTCGCAGCCGGGCGGCATCCGAGTTCCTGGTGCTGGTCAGCACCGTGGAGAAGGCCGAACCAACCAAGACGGTGATCGCCCGTGGCGATGCCGCCGACCCGAGCACCGAGCTCGACACCACGCCGGCGGCTCGCACTCGCGAACTGCGCAAGATGATCGACGATGAAGCGGCGCTCGCCGAGGCGGAGCTGCTGGTGCGGGAGCAGTTCCCGTTCGAGGCGATCACGCTGATCGGTGTCGCCAACGAGAAGGTGCGCGACGAGGTGCGGGGCATCCTGCGCTCGAAGGGACCCAAGGTTGCGGTGTACCCGCCGTGGTTCCAGCAGCCGGAACCCATCGAGGACTGAGCGGGGCTAGTCCTCGATGAAGTACTGCATCAGCAGTGGGGCGATCACCGCGACATCCGTGTTGTGATCCTGTCCCTCGACGCGCCGCTGGGTGGCGGTCGGGATCGCGTTTTCGGCGACCGCTGTCGCGTCGGCGGCCCAGTCGGGACTTTCCGCTCCGTAGAGCAGTAACGTCGGTACCCGGATGTCGCCGAAACGGTCCACCGGCACTGCCCCGTTGCCGAGCAGGGCGACGTCGTAGGGCAGGGTGTGGGCGAGAGCCACCATGTTCGGCCACCACGGGAGCTGCTGGAGTCCAGTGATCGTAGCGTCGTCGGCACCCATGCCCGCGAGGAAGAGCATCGTGGCGCCCTGGTCGTCGCCGGCATCGAGTGCCGCCTGGATGCTGTCGCCCCAGCTGGCGATGCTTCCGCCGCCGTGCGCGGTGTGGGTGTACGGCGGTTCGTAGGCGGCGAGCTTCGTCATCGGCAGCCCGAGCGCGGCGGCTTCGAGGGCGATGATCGCACCCGAGGAGTGGCCATAGACGAACGCCTCACCGCCAGCTATGTCGACGAGCGAGGCGAGGTCCTCGATCTCGCGTTCGGCCGACCACGGGCCGGCTTCGGTGCTGTCGCCGCGGCCGCGGCGGTCGTACTGGACCACGCTGAAGTGCGGTTCGAGCACGGGAGTGAGGGCAGCGGCGGTGTGCCGGGTGTTGAACGCACCTCCGATGATGATCAGGGGTGGACCGTGTCCGCTTCGGTCGTATGCGATGTATGTGCCGTCGGGGGAATGTGCGGTCAGAGTCATCGAGCGTCCTTCGGCTGGC
>JBEVDR010000191.1:0-6754 GCA_040513215.1 Microbacteriaceae bacterium
CCGCCGTGATGTCGCCGAAGACCACCCGCAGTCCCCGCACCCGCACCAGGTCGCCCGTGCCGTCGTGCTCGTCCGCACCGGACGGTGCCGCGTGCTCGGTGGCGGGGGTGGGGGAGTGCACCTGCTCAGTCTCGCCGACGCGGCGCGGCGACGGAGGACGAACGGGGCGGTCCGGGCGCCGCGGTCACCGGGCGTGACCGCGGGCGCACGGCGTCAGGCGTAGAGCTTCTCGACCGCGTCGGCGTAGTCGTCCATGACCAGGTTGCGCTTCAGCTTCAGCGACGGGGTCAGGTGTCCCGACTCGACCGTGAAGTCGATGTCGAGCACCTCGAACTTGCGGATCGACTCGGCCTTGGAGACGGCCTTGTTGGCGTCGTCGACGGCGCTCTGGCTCGCGGCCAGCACGGTCTCGTCCGTCGCGGCCTCGGCCGGGGTCATCGACGGCAGGCCGTTGTTCGACAGCCAGGCGGGCAGCATCTCCTCGTCGAGGGTGACGAGCGCGGCGATGAACGGCTTGGCGTCGCCGACGACGATGCACTGGCTCACCAGCGGGTGCGCCCGCAGCCGGTCCTCGAGCACGGCGGGGGCGACGTTCTTGCCCCCGGCGGTGACCAGGATCTCCTTCTTGCGCCCGGTGATCCGCAGGTAGCCGTCCTCGTCGAGCTCGCCGAGGTCGCCGGTGTGGAACCAGCCGTCGACGATCGCCTCGTCGGTGGCCTTCGGGTTGTTCCAGTACGCGCGGAACACGTGCGGTCCCTTGAGCAGGATCTCGCCGTCGTCGCCGATCCTGACCGCGTTGCCCGGCAGCGAGGGGCCGACCGTCCCGATCTTGGTCTTCTCCGGGAGGTTGACCGAGTGCGGCGCGGTGGTCTCGGTGAGGCCGTAGCCCTCGAGCACGGTCAGGCCGATGCCGCGGACCTCGACTTCGCCGTCCTCGGCCAGCCGCACGCCGACGCCGGGGAGCACGGGGCCGACCGAGCCGATCTTGGACTTCTTGGCGAGGTTGACCGTCGCCGGTGCGGTGGTCTCGGTGAGGCCGTAGCCCTCGAGCACGGTCACGCCGATGCCCCGGAAGAAGTGACCCAGCCGGGTGCCGAGCGGCGCGCCGCCGGAGACCGCGTTCGTACACTCGCCGCCGAGCGCCGCCCGCAGCTTGCTGTAGACCAGCTTGTCGAACAGGGCGAACTGCAGTTTCAGGCCGAGGGGAATCGTGTCGCCGGCTTCCTCTGCCTTGGAATGCTCGATCGCCACGGCCGCTGCCCGGCGGAAGATCTTGCCCTTGCCGCCTGCCTCGGCCTTCTGCTCGGCGCCGTTGTACACCTTCTCGAACACCCGGGGAACCGCCAGCAGGAAGGTGGGCTTGAAGGTGGCGAGCGAGGGCAGCAGCTGCTTGGTGTCGGGCTGGTGGCCGACCCGAACGCCGGACTGCACGGCCAGAATCGAGATGAACCGGGCGAAGATGTGCGCGGTGGTGATGAACAGCAGCGTCGACGAACCCGGCGTGACCACCTGGGCCATGGCGACCTGGGCGTTGCGGGTCAGCTCCACCAGGTTGGAGTGGGTGATGATGCAGCCCTTGGGTCGGCCGGTCGAGCCGGAGGTGTAGATCAGGGTGGCCATGTCGGCGCCCTTCGCCAGGCTGCGCCGGCGCTCCACCTCCGCATCGGGTGTGGCGCTACCGCTGTTCGCGAGCTTGTCGAGGTCTCCCAGGTCGACCTGCCAGACCCGGCTGATCTGCGGCACCTCGCTGGCGATCTCGTCGTACCGGGCGAAGTGTTCCGCGGTCTCCACGATGAGAGCGGTCGCGCCGGAGTCGGTGAGGTTGTACGCGATCTGGGTGGGGGAGGAGGTCTCGTAGATCGGCACCAGCAGTGCGCCGGCGAACCAGGCCGCGAAGTCCACCAGGGTCCACTCGTACCGGGTCTTGCAGATGAAGCCGATCTTCTCGCCCGGCTCGATGCCCGCGGCGATGAACCCCTTGGCCAGTGCGGTGACCTGGCCGAGGAACTCGGCGGCTGTGACATCCGACCAGCCGCCGTCACCGGTCGGCAGCGAGAACAGCGGTGCGTTCGGCGTCGCGGCGACCCGGTCGATCAGCAGGTCGGTCGCATTCGCGTCGGGATCTGCGGGGACGACGGCAGGGACGAAGTATTCACTCACGGGGACTCCTTTGGCACCGGTATGAGGCTGGGTTGGTCTATTCTAACTTGTCTCATCTGTTGGGATGTAGAGGTTTGTGAGCCGGAAACCCGAGCGACAGTAGACTCTGTTCTCGTGCATGCTCTCGGAATCGACATCGGCGGAACGAAGATCGCGGGGGCCGTGGTCTCCGAGTCAGGCGAAATCCTGGCAGAGCACCGGGCGCCGACCCCGGCGGACGACCCGGCCGCGATCCTCGACGCCGTGGTCACGATGGTCGAGTCGTTGCGTGACGGGTATGACGTGCAGGCCCTCGGCGTCGCCGCGGCGGGGTTCATCGACGCCACCCAGTCCACCGTGTACTACGCGCCGAACATCAGCTGGCGGAACGAACCCTTCCGGGAGCGTCTGCAGGAGCGGCTGGACCTCGACATCACCGTCGACAATGACGCGAATGCCGCGGGCTGGGCCGAGTTCCGGTTCGGCGCGGGCCGGCACGTGCACGACATGACCATGATCACCGTCGGCACCGGAGTCGGCGGGGCGATCGTCAGCCAGGACCAGCTGTTCCGCGGCGGATTCGGGGCCGGCGCCGAGCTCGGGCACCTGCGCGTGGTCCCGGGCGGGCTGCCCTGCGGGTGCGGAGCCCGCGGCTGCATCGAACAGTACGGTTCCGGCCGCGCCCTGCTGCGGATGGCCGGCGAGATCGCCGACGCCGGAGGAATCGGCCGGGAGCTGGCGCGGATGCGAGAGGCCAGCGGCTCATTGACCGGGCCGGATGTCGCGAGCCTGATCCTGCAGGGCGACCGGGGAGCCATGCAGGCCCTCACCGAACTGGGCCACTGGCTCGGGCAGGCCTGCGCGTCGCTTGGCGCGGTGCTCGACCCGCAGCTGTTCGTGATCGGCGGGGGAGTGGCGCAGGCAGGTTCCCTGTTGCTCACTCCGATCCGGGAGTCCTACCTGGAGCACCTGCCGGCGCGCGGCTACCACCCGGAACCCGAGTTCGCGATCGCGGAACTGGTGAACTCGGCCGGTGTGGTCGGTGCCGCCGACCTGGCCAGATTGCACGCGTCGACCAGATAACCTGCCGCGTTCGGCGGGATGCCCGCGTTAGAGTGTTCAGGATCGGTCGGAAGGTAACCCATGTTTTATTGGTTCATGAAGAACCTCGTGGTCGGCCCTATTCTTCTGACCACGTTCCGGCCCTGGATCACCGGCGCCGACAACATCCCCAAATCGGGCCCGGTCATCTTCGCCAGCAACCACCTGTCGTTCATCGACTCCGTGTTCCTGCCGCTGGTGCTCGACCGTCGCATCTCGTTCCTCGCCAAGAGCGACTACTTCACCGGCCGCGGGCTGAAGGGCTGGGCGACCCGACTGTTCTTCACCGCCACCGGGCAGCTCTCCATCGACCGATCCGGCGGGAAGGCCTCCGAGGCATCGCTGAACACCGGGCTGAGCGTGCTGGCCAAGGGTGAGCAGCTCGGCATCTACCCCGAGGGCACCAGAAGCCCGGACGGCCGCATGTACCGGGGCCGCACCGGTGTCGCCCGGATGATCCTGGAAGGCCAGGTGCAGGTGATCCCGGTAGCGATGATCGACACCGACAAGGTGATGCCGATCGGCACCAAGCTGCCCAAGGTGCGTCGCATCGGCATGGTGTTCGGGGAGCCGCTCGACTTCTCCCGGTACGAAGGGCTGGAAGGCGACCGTTTCATCCTGCGGTCGGTGACCGATGAGATCATGCACGAGCTGCGCAAGCTCAGCGGCCAAGAGTATGTCGACGTCTACGCGACATCCGTCAAGGAGCGCGCCTCCAGCGCCCGACGCTGACATTCGCCGCGCTGTCACACTCATGTCGCTCGGCTAGGCTGGCTGCGGGCGTGTCACGCCCATCCCACTCCAATCTGAAGGAATCATCCGTGGTACATCTGTCCGAACCAATAGTCATTGCCGATCCCGACGTGGTATCCGGTCTCGACTATTGGCGGACCCTGCCGGTGAAGCAGCAGCCGGAATGGCCCGACCCGGATGCCGCGGGCGCCGCATCCGCCGAGATCGCGTCCCTTCCCCCGCTGGTTTTCGCCGGTGAAGTGGACGTGCTGCGCAACCGGCTCGCGCAGGCTGCGCGCGGCGAGGCGTTCCTGCTGCAGGGCGGCGACTGCGCCGAGACCTTCGCCGGGGCGACCGCCGACCAGATCCGCGACCGGGTGAAGACGATCCTGCAGATGGCCGTTGTGCTCACCTACGGTGCGTCGATGCCGGTCATCAAGATGGGTCGCATGGCAGGGCAGTTCGCGAAGCCCCGCTCCAGCGACACCGAAACCCGCGGGGACGTCACCCTGCCCGCCTACCGCGGCGACATCGTCAACGGCTACGATTTCACGCCCGAATCGCGCATGGCAGACCCCGGCCGGCTGGTGCAGGGCTACCACACCGCCGCGTCGACGCTGAACCTCATCCGCGCGTTCACGCAGGGCGGCTTCGCCGACCTGCGCCAGGTGCACAGCTGGAACAAGGGGTTCGCCGAGAACCCGGCGAACCGCCGCTACGAGGGTCTCGCCGGTGAGATCGACCGCGCCGTCAAGTTCATGGAGGCGGCCGGTGCCGACTTCGACGAGCTGCGCCGGGTGGAGTTCTACTCCAGCCACGAGGGCCTGCTGATGGACTACGAGCGTCCGATGACCCGGATCGACTCGCGCACGGGAACCCCGTACAACACGTCGGCCCACTTCCTGTGGATCGGGGAGCGCACGCGTGACCTCGACGGCGCCCACGTCGACTTCTTCTCCCGACTGCGCAACCCGATCGGCGTCAAGCTCGGCCCGTCGACGACGCCCGAAGTGATGAAGCAGCTGATCGACAAGCTCGATCCCGACCGCGAGCCGGGCCGGTTGACCTTCATCACCCGGATGGGCGCAGGAAAGATCCGCGACGCCCTACCGCCCCTGCTCGAGGCAATCAAGGACATGGACGCCACCCCGCTCTGGATCAGCGACCCGATGCACGGCAACGGCCTCACCACGCCGACCGGCTACAAGACCCGTCGTTTCGACGACGTCGTCGACGAGGTGAAGGGCTTCTTCGAGTCACACCGCGCCGCCGGCACCCACCCGGGCGGAATCCACGTGGAGCTCACCGGCGACGACGTCACCGAGTGCCTCGGCGGTTCCGAGCAGATCGATGAGGCCGCCCTGGCGACCCGGTACGAGTCGCTCTGCGACCCGCGCCTGAACCACATGCAGTCGCTCGAGCTGGCCTTCCTGGTCGCCGAGGAGCTCGCCGCCCGCTAGTCCGCGCTCTGCACAGGAACGGTCCCGGTCTGCACCGGGACCGTTCCTGTTTGCACCGGGATGCTGGCGGTGTGCTCGTACTGCCGTTCCCGGCGCGGAATGAACAGGGCGAGCAGCACGCCGGACAGTGCGACCCCGGCGGCCACGATAAAGATGGTCTGGAACGCCTGCGCGGTGGGCAACGGCCCGTCCACGGTCGGCATGGTCTGCGTGACGAGGATGATGCCGATCAAGGTGGCGGATGTCGTTGACCCCAGTGTGCGCATCACCGAGTTCAGGCCGTTCGCCGCGGCCGTCTCTGTCGGCGGCACCGAGTGCATGATCAGGGTGGGCAGCGCTGAATAGGCGAAGCCGGTGCCGGCGCCGACGAGCATCGACAGCAGCAGCACCTGCCACACCTCGTTCATCAGCAGAAATCCGAATCCGAACGAGCAGGCGATAATCGCGCTGCCGAGGATGAGGCTGACCCGTGGCCCCTTCGTCGCCGACAGGCGGGCGGCAAGCGGTGAGACGAAGAACATCACCAAGCCGCCGGGCATCAGGCAGAGGCTGGTGACAATGAGCGACTGGCCGAGCCCCACCCCGCCGCTGGTCGGGGATTCCAGCAGCACCGGCAACGCCGACGACGTGACGAAGAAGGCGAAGCCCACCGAGATCGACGCCAGGTTGGTGAACAGCACCGGACGTCTGGCGGTGACCCGCAGGTCGACGAGCGGGTCGGTGCGGTGTAGCTCGAACACGCCCCACAGCACCAGCAGCACGACCCCGCCGATCAGGATGCTGAGCGTGAGCGGGCTGCCCCAGCCCCACTCTGTGCCCTTGGACACCGCCAACAGCACCGCGGTCAGACCGATCGCGAGGCCCACAGCGCCGACATAGTCAAAGGTGCCGCCGGTGCGTAGGGTACTGACCGGAATGATGCTGAGCACCAGCACGAAACTGGCCGTACCGAGCAGGGCGGCCAGCCAGAACAGCAGGTGCCAGTCGAAGTTCTGCGCGATGACCGCGGCCAACGGCAGCCCCACCGCGCCACCCACCCCGAGTGTCGCGCTGACCAGCGCCACCGCCCCTGGCAGGTTCTTCGGATGGATCACGTCGCGCAGCACGCTGATTCCGAGCGCGATCACGCCGAGCGAGATGCCCTGCAGGATCCGGCCGATCAGCATCGGGATGAGCGTGACCGACAGAGCGGAGATCAGCGACCCGAGCACCAGGATGCCGAGCAGCACCAGCACCATGCGGCGCTTGCCGTACATGTCGCCGAGCCGTCCGCTGATCGGGGTGGAGATCGCGGCAGCCAGCAGAGTGGAGGTGAGCACCCA
>JBEVDR010000192.1:0-3224 GCA_040513215.1 Microbacteriaceae bacterium
CCTGCTGGTGCAGAGCCTCGGCTGGGAGTGGGTCTTCTACATCAACGTCCCGCTCGCGATCGCAGGCATCGAAGGACAGGCCGGCCACCTCTAAGCCCAACGTGTGGGTGGGGCCCCTCCGCGGGGAGGGCCCCACCTTGTCTTGGCGGCGGGCGATTCGGCGGTGCGTCAGCGCGGCAGTGGCCAGACGGACGCAGTCCACGACAACGACCGGGTCGTCGCCGACGACCCAGACGTCATGGCGCGCGGGCAGCGAGACGACGTCGCCTGGGGCCGCATCCATTTCAGTGCCGTCTTCCAGCTGCACGTGGATGCGACCGGCGATGTGGTACTGCTGGTGCGGCGCACCTCGTCGGGCTTCTCGAACGTTGCTTTTTCAACGGGTTGAGACATGACCGCTCCTCCATGAGTGGCGTCGTCGCAGCGCCGATCGCCCCGACGAACCTTCTCGCAGGCTAGATCGGTTCCTCAGCGGCGATCCCGATATACGGAACACTCCCACCGGGCCCGGACCGGGCCAGAAGCGGTCAGGCGACCGGGGCGTCGATGGCGCCGCCGAATCGCCGGTTGCGTTGCGCGTAGATGGTCACGGCATTCCAGAGCTGTTCCCGGCCGAAGTCGGGCCAGAGCGTGTCGAGGAACACCATCTCGGCGTAGGCGCTCTGCCAGAGCATGAAGTTGCTGGTGCGCTGCTCCCCCGAGCTGCGCACGAACAGGTCGACATCCGGCAGCTCCGGTGCGTACAGGTGCTTCTGGATGGTCTTCTCGTTGATGCCGGATGGCTTGAGCCGGCCGGCCGCGACATCCTCGGCGATCCGACGCACCGCGTCGGTCACTTCGACCCGGCCGCCGTAGTTGACGCACATGGTGAGGGTCATTGTGCTGTTGCCCTCGGTCAATTGTTCGGCGAACTGCAGTTCCTTGATCACGGAACCCCAGAGCCGTGGCTTGCGCCCGGCCCAGCGCACCCGAACCCCCCAGGCGTTCAACTGGTCGCGGCGGCGGTGCAGCACGTCGCGGTTGAAGCCCATCAAGAAGCGCACCTCGTCCGGTGAGCGCCGCCAGTTCTCGGTGGAGAAGGCGTACACGCTGAGGTGCTTCACGCCGATCTGGATGGCGCCGGCGACCACGTCGAGCAGGCTCGCCTCGCCGGCGCGGTGACCCTCGACGCGCGGCAGGCCGCGCTGGTTGGCCCAGCGGCCGTTGCCGTCCATCACGATCGCGACGTGCTCGGGAACCGCTCCCTTCGGGAACTGGGGAGGGTAGATGCCCGTCCAGTCCAGCGGGCGAAAGTCGGCGGCATCCTTGTGCGTCTTCTTCATGAAGTCCTTGGCATCTGCGGGGAACGGTCGACATGTTCGAGCGAGCGCAGGCTGCGCTCGAGGTGGAACTGGGTGTAGGCGGCGATGACTCCGCTGGCCTGAGCCCTGGCGCGGGGGTCGGCGGCGTCGGCGCGCTGCCAGTCCCCGGCGAGGAGCGCACCAAGCAGGCCGATGGTGTCGGCGTCGAGCCGCGGCGAGCCAGGGGGCGCCACCTCGTCGGCGACGACACCGCCCATCTGCACCACGAAGGCACTGTGCGGGCCGGGCGCGCCGGTGACCGCGCAGTCGATGAAGCTCGGCGCCCAGCCGGCCACTGCCAGGGCACGCAGCAGGTAGGAGTCCAGGGTGAGCGCGGATCCGTGCTCGTGTCGGGCGAGCGAGCGGAGCGCGCCGACCAGCAGGATGTACTGCTGCACACTGCCGAGGTCGTCGGTGAGTTTGTCGGCGGTTTCCACCATGGCGGTCGCGGCGGTGTAGCTGGCGTAGTCGGTGGCGATGGTGGCGCCGTAGGAGGCGAGGGTCTCGGCCTGGGTGATGGTGTCGAGGGAGCGGCCCTCGTAGAGCTGCACATCGACGAGCATGAACGGCTCGAGGCGCGCCCCGAACTTGGAGGCGGTGCGCCGCACACCCTTCGCCACGGCACGGATCTTGCCGTGCTGGCGGCTGAGCATGGTCACGATGCGGTCTGCTTCCCCCAGCTTGTGGGTGCGCAACACCACAGCTTCATCACGGTAAAGGGGCACGAATCCAGTATCCCCCGTCGCGGCGCTGGCGCCGCGATCGACGGCACCCGGCAGCGTGATAGAAACAGAGGGTGACAACCGCTGCCCTCGTGATGCCGCTCTGGGTAGACCTTCTCGCCGCCGGTGTCGGCGCGTTGCAGGGCGCGATGTACGCGGCACTGTTCAAGAGTCATCGGCTGGACTGGTTGGGCGTTGCCATCATCGGCATGGCCACGGGACTCGGTGGTGGTGTGCTCCGCGACATCCTGTTGAATACCGATCTCGCCGCCCTGCAGAACAACTGGTATCTCGTGGTCACCACCGGCGCGGCCCTGCTCGGGATGCTGCTGGAACGGCTGTTCTCCCGGCTTGGGCATGTGATCACCGTGCTCGATGCGCTCACCATCGGGCTGTTCGGTGCGATCGGTGCCACCAAGGCGCTCTCGCTCGGCCTGCCCGAGGTGCCTGCGGTGTTCGTGGGCGTGTTGTCGGCCGTCGGCGGGTCGATCATGCGGGACGTGCTGCTGAACATCCCGGTTGCGATCATGAACGTGGGGTCGCTGTACGCGGTCGCCGCGTTCTCCGGGGCGGCGTGGGTGGTGATCCTGATAACCTTCGGCGTTCCGATGCCGGTGGCAGCGTCGACCGGTGTCGCGGTGACCTTCGGCGTACGCGTGCTCGCCGTCAAGTTCAACTGGCGGCTGCCGGAGCAGCGCCAGCTGGAGCGGATGCCGCGGATCCCGAGGCCTCGGCTGCGGCGTCCGGGCACCCGCGACCGCTGACCCGCCATTAGCCGCACTGGCGCGCGCTAGCGAAACGGCTTCCCGCGCGTGAATTTTCACGCGCGGGAAGCCGTTCGACTAGCGCAAGCTGCGGTGCACGGTTAGACGGCCGCGAGGTTGCGGTCGTCCACGCCCGCCCGGATTGCCCGGTTGACCGCCGACACGATGGCCTTCAGCGATGCCGTCGAGATGTCGGCGTCGATGCCGACTCCCCACAGGGTCTTGCCGTTGACGCTCAGCTCCACGTACGACGCGGCCAGGGCGTCACCGCCGGCGCTCAGCGCGTGCTCGGAGTAATCGAACAGGCGGATGTCGAGGCCCTGCTCCTCCATGATCTTGAGGAACGCGGCGATCGGTCCGTTGCCGGTTGCCGCGGCGTCGACCATCCGGTCGCCCAC
>JBEVDR010000193.1:0-15106 GCA_040513215.1 Microbacteriaceae bacterium
CTGAACTTCGGTCCGGGGATTCCGGTCGCCCCGGAGGTTCAGGTTGCCCCGGAGCCTCCGCTCGCGCCGAAGATTCCGCGCAGTGCCTGAGCTGCCAGAGTAGAAGCATGCCCGAGCCGATCAACCAGTCCGATGACCGGGGCCGCAGGACCGGCATCTGGGAGGAACGCTTCGAGGACGGGACGCTCAAGAAAGCGACATCCCACCGTTAGGTGAGAGCAGCGGCCTGCACCAACCATTCGCGGAACAGGTCGTCGTCGATCTCCTCGATGCTCGCGATCTTGACGGAGGCAAGGTCGGTGGACCCGACGGATGCCTCGAGCCTGCCCGAGGGGTCCGACATCCGTTTTCCGCCCCAGAGCAGCAGGGTCACGTAGCGCGGGTACGCCTTGAAGCCGGCCACCGGAGTGTCGATCGCCATCCACACCGGGTGGCCGTGCCAGATGCGCACGGCGGCCTCGGGGAGCGCCTCGTCAATCAGTTCCTGCAGGCGCTCGGCGACCACTCGCTGCGGCACCGCGAGGTGGCTGACGTATTCCTCAACGGTTTGCATGGAGCTTCAGCTTTCTTGCGTGGGAGCCTGTCGTCCAGTCCTCCTGCATCATCCGCGGCAGCGGGTGGATGTCCCCTTCGATGACCACGAAGGTCTCGACGTACGGATGCCTGTGCTTGCTCGCCCCTGTGCCGGGCGGGCTCGTCACGAAGAAGAACGACACCGGCGACCCGTGGTCGTCTCCCTCAAACTTCCCGGGGCCGCCGGATTGGGCGATGAGCTGTGCGATGTCCACGGTGTTCATCTGGCGCTCCGTTCCCTCATCGCTATGCTCGACCGCTCTGCGGCATCCGTCAATGGTTTTGTAGTGCTACATTGCTACAAAAGTCGCATAGTACGGAGGCCGCGCCATGTCCGAGATCAGCATCGACAGCACGAGCGCCACTGCCCCGTTCGAGCAGCTGCGACTGCAGGTGATCGAACAGGTTCGCGCCGGAACGCTCGCCGCCGGGACCCGGCTGCCGCCGGTGCGCCGGCTCGCCGAGGAGCTCGGCCTCGCTGCCAACACGGTCGCCCGCGCCTACCGCGAACTGGAGGCCGACGGCGTGATCGAGACCCGTGGCCGCAACGGTTCGTTCATCTCAGCACACGGCGACGAGACCGAGCGGCAAGCCCAGACCGCCGCCCGCGAGTACGCCGAGCGCACCCGTCATCTCGGCCTGTCGCCGGATGCCGCGCTGGCGCTGGTCGAGGCGGCGCTGCGCGACTGACCGGTGAACCGCGCGGGGGGCTGGTTTCGATACGGCGCTTCACGCCTACTCAACCGGCGGAAGGGGGCGCCTACAGCGGCAGCTCCTGCATCACCCGGTCGGGGTTGCCGAAGCGGTGCGCGGTCACTGACACCGCCTGCTCGTGCAGGAAGGTGAGCAGCTCGATCCGGCCGGCCGTGGTGACCGGACCGCTGTAGATCGCGACATCCGGTGACCCGCCAAGGGCCTCGGCGAGATCGGACGCCGATCCGCCAATCAACCGCACGCGGTGCGTGTCGAGCCCGCCGCGTGCCACCCGCTCGTGCCAGCGCGCGTCGGATTCCACGGTGAGCGTGCCGACCGTTACCGGCGACTCCGGGCCGGCAATGAGGGTGGCCAGCTCGGCCGGCAGCACCCCTGCCGAGCTGATGTCGATGGCCGCACGGGTCAGCGTCGCCCCGGCGATCAGCCGCACCAGGTCGCCGATCCCGGCACCCTCGGCGAGCCGCAGGGTGACCGGTACCGGTCGGTACCGGAACACGTTGCGCTCCACGCCGAGCTGCGACACGTCCTTCGAGACGCCGAACTCCTCGGCCCACGCCCGACTGTCGGACTCGGCCGCCTGCCGCACTCGGTCGAACTCGAGGTAGTCCATGCCAGGTTGCGCGGCGGTGATCACCTCGGTCACGGCCTCGTTCAGCCCGGTGAGCCGCAGGTTCGACTTCGGCGGCGCGTCCACCGGCTCCCACGAGCCCAGCGTGAACAGGTAGTTCGGGCCACCGGCCTTCGCTCCGGCGCCCACCGAGGAGCGCTTCCAGCCGCCGAACGGCTGCCGCTGCACGATCGCGCCGGTGATACCACGGTTGACGTAGAGGTTGCCGGCCTGCACCCGCTCCGCCCAGAGGGCGACCTCGTCGGCGTCGAGCGAGTGGATGCCCGCGGTCAGTCCGTAGGCGGGGGCGTTCTGCAGCTCGATCGCCTCCTCGAGTGTGCGGGCGGTCATGATCCCCAGGATCGGGCCGAAGTACTCGGTGAGGTGGTACTCCGAGCCGGGCGCCACACCGTCGCGCAGCCCCGGCGACCAGAGCCGACCGCTGTCATCGAGTTGCCGCGGCTCCACCAGCCAGGTCTCCTCGGGGCCCAGCTTGGTCAGCCCGGAGAGCAGCTTGCCGGTGGGCGGCTCGATCACCGGCCCCATGACGGTGGTCGGGTCATCCGGCATCCCGACCCGCAGCGTCTTGACCGCGTCGATCAGCTGCCGCCGGAAGCGGTCGGAGGTGGCGACGGTGCCGACCAGGATGACGAAGGATGCCGCGGAGCACTTCTGACCGGCGTGCCCGAAGGCGCTCTTCACCACGTCGTTCGCGGCGAGGTCGAGGTCGGCGTGCGGCGTGACAATGATGGCGTTCTTGCCGCTGGTCTCGGCGAGCAGGGGCAGGTCGGCGCGCCAGGAGCGGAACATCTCGGCGGTCTCGTATCCGCCGGTGAGGATCACCCGCTCCACCGCCGGGTGGGCGACCAGCTGCTTGCCGAGCGTGCCGGAGTCGAGGTTGGCAAGCACCAGCAAATCGCGCGGGATTCCGGCCTGCCAGAGTGCCTCGACCATCACGGCGGCGGTGCGCCGGGCGGTGCGGGCGGGCTTGATGATCACCGCGGAGCCCGAGGCGAGCGCCGCCAGCACCGAGCCGGTGGGGATGGCGATCGGGAAGTTCCACGGCGGGGTGACCACGGTGAGCTTCGAGGGCACGAAGCGGGCACCGTCCACGGTGTCGAGCAGGCGGGCCTGGGCGGCGTAGTAGTGCGCGAAGTCGACCGCCTCGCTCACCTCGACGTCGCCCTCGGCGATGGTCTTGCCGGTTTCGGATGCGGCGACCTCGATCAGCCTGGCGCGGGCGGCCTCGAGCGCGACCCCGGCGCGGTCAATCACGGCCGCCCGGTCGGCGGCAGGCGTCGCGCCCCAGGTGGTGCCGGCCCGCACGGCGGCGGTGATGATCGTGCTGAGCCGGGTTTCGTCGGGGATGCGCGCCATGTCGAGCGTGGCGATGCCGAGGGTGCTCGATGCGCTCCGCTCGATGATGGCGCGGCCCCACGCCCGGTTGCCGGCGAGTGCCGGGTCGGTGTCTGGCGTGTTCGCGAACGTTGCCGGGGCGAGCGCGGCGGGCACCGCCGGCCCCGCGGCGCGAAGCGCGGCGGCCTCGGTCTGGCGGTCCTGGCTGCGGCTCGGTGCCGGAACCTCGGGGGTGAGCGCGGCGAGGGATGCCCGGAACCGGTCGGCCTCGCGCTGGAACACGTGCTCGTTCTCGGCCAGGTCGAACAGGCCGCTCATGAAGTTCTCGGGGCTGGCGTTCTCTTCGAGCCGGCGCACCAGGTAGCTGATCGCGGAGTCGAACTCCTTCGGATGCACGACGGGCGTGTACAGCAGCAGTCCGCCGACGTCGCGGCGCACGGCATCCGCTTGGCCTGTTGCCATGCCGAGCAGCATCTCGAAGTCGATCCGGCGCTCGACCCCTCGCCGCTTCGCGAGCAGCCAGGCGAAGGCCAGGTCGAAGAGGTTGTGTCCGGCAACGCCGATGCGCACGGCGTCGGTGCGTTCCGGGGTGAGCGACCAGTCGAGGATGCGCTTGTAGTTGGTGTCGGTCTCGGTCTTGCTACCCCAGGTGGCGAGCGGCCAGCCATGCACGGTGGCGTCGACCTGCTCCATGGCGAGGTTCGCGCCCTTCACCACGCGCACCTTGATGCCTGCACCGCCGGCGCGGCGGCGTGCGGCGGCCCAGGCGTTCAGGCGCTGCATGGCGGCGAACGAGTCGGGCAGGTAGGCCTGCAGCACGATGCCGGCCTCGAGGTTCTTCAGCTGCGGCTGGTCGAGCAGTCGGGTGAATACCGCGATGGTGAGATCGAGGTCGCGGTACTCCTCCATGTCTAGGTTGATGAACTTGCTGCCCTCACCCCCGCGCGCAGCCAGCAGGTACAGCGGGGTGAGTCTCTCCACCACGCGCTCCACGGTCTCGTCGAACGCCCACATGTTCAGCTGGCTGACGATCGAGGACACCTTGATCGACACATAGTCCACGTCGTCGCGCTGCAGCAGCTGCCGGGTCCCGGCCAGCCTGCTATCGGCCTCGGCATCCCCCAGCACGGCCTCGCCGAGCAGGTTGAGGTTCAGTCGCACGCCCTGCTGCCGCAGCTTGGCAAGGGTCTTGTCGAGCTTATCCGGGGTGGAATCGATCACGAGGTGGCTCACCATCGAGCGCAGCACGGTGCGCGCGGTGGGGATAATCGGCCACGGCAGCAGCGGCGCGAACGCCCCGCCCAGCGACACCGCGCCGCGCAGGTACCAGGGCAGGAACGACGGCACCAGGTGGCTCACCCGTTCGAGGTTCTTGCCGGCCACGTGCAGGTTCTCCGGCCGTACCACGCGGTCGACGAAGCCGAGCGTGAAGTCGAGCCCCTTCGGGTCTTTCAGCACGCCGGCCAGCCGTGCGGCGCTCGGGTCGGCAGCGGAATCCTTGCTCTCGCTGACCCAGCGCCGCACGGTGGCGATGACCTCGTCGGCCAGGTCGCTTGCGTGGAATTCCTCGGTCGAGGAGGTGGGCGAAATACTCAAGAATCTGCCTCGCAAATCGGGGTCAGGGTGCGGTCTGCGTATAGTGTGCGGCACAACTCTCGTTAGATAAAGCGCCTAGTTCTGCACGATATTATTCACAATTACTTACGAATGGATGCCGCATGCTGGACGTTCGCAGACTACGCCTTCTTCGTGAGCTGAAGATCAGAGGAACCCTCGCCGCCGTCGCCGAGGCCCTGGCCTACAGCCCGTCGGCGGTGTCGCAGCAGCTCGCCACCCTCGAGCAGGAGGCGGGGGTACCGCTGCTCAGCAAGTCCGGCCGCCGCGTGCAGCTGACCCCACAGGCCGAGGTGCTGGTGGCACACACCACCCAGTTGCTCGAGCGGCTCGAGCTGATGGAGTCGGAGATGCACGCGTCGCTGAGCGAGGTGTCGGGCACCGTGCGGCTCGCGGTGTTTCAGTCCGCGGCGCTCGGCATCGTGCCGCAATCGCTCACCCTCCTGGCCGAGCGCTACCCGCAGCTGCGGGTGGAGGTCACCCAGCGCGAACCGGAGAGCGCGCTCGCCTCGGTCTGGGCCCGCGACTTCGACCTGGTGATCGCCGAGCAGTATCCGGCACACTCGGCCCCACGTCTGGACGAGCTCGACCGCGAGGTGCTCTGCTTCGACGGGCTGCGGCTCGGGACGACTCGGGGCAGCGGCATCAGTTCGATTGAGGATGCCGCAAGACTGCCCTGGGTGATGGAACCGCGCGGCACCGCCTCCCGGCACTGGGCCGAGCAGACCTGCCGATCGGCGGGGTTCGAGCCCGACGTGCGCTTCGAGACGGCAGACCTGCAGGCGCACATCCGGTTGATCGAGTCCGGCAATGCGGTGGCGCTGCTGCCCGACCTGGTCTGGGCGGGGCAGACTCCGACCCTCGACCTGGTCGAGCTGCCCGGTTCGCCGGCGCGCACCGTGTTCACCTCGGCCCGGGCGGCCAGCGCCAGCCGACCGACGATTCTGGCCTGCCGTGAGGTGCTCCAGGAGGCGGTTCACCTGCTCGGCGCCTGAGAGCACCATCCTTTAACGAACTGTGCCCCACGGAGAACCGTGGGGCACAGAAGCGAATGTGGAGTTTCGGGTCCTCCGCATGCGAAGGGTAATTACGCGGCGATCTGCTCAGCGTCGGCGCGAACGGTCTGCAGTGCAGCAGCCCAGGGGAGCAGCTGGTCGATCTGACCCTGCAGCTCGCCGGCCTTGATCTCGGCGGGGGTGAACTTGACGTCGGCGGTGAACATGCCCTCGAAGTCGGTGAACAGCGAGAACATGACGGCGGTGCGGATGTCGGCAACCTGCAGCTCGCCGAGGATCTGACGCACGTGCTCAGCAGCGCGGACGCCACCCATCGAGCCGTAGGAGATAACGCCGGCAGCCTTGTTGTTGTACGCGGTGGGCGCGATGAAGTCGAACGAGTTCTTCAGGCTGCCGGGCAGCGAGTGGTTGTACTCGGGGGTGATGAAGAGGAAACCGTCGAAGCTGTCGATCTTGGCCTGGTACTCAGCGCCCAGTGCCGGGTAGTCGACCAGGTCGACGAGCTCGAACGAAGCGCCCTCGCCCTTGGCGTTCGCGAGAACCCAGTCGCCAACCATGCGGCCGACGCGGCCTTCACGGGTGCTGCCAACGATGATGCCGATGTGGAGGTTAGACAAAGAATGTCCCTTTCTTGAAAGTTCAGATACCACCCGGTGAAATTGGATGACGTGTCAACGATAAGTGCCTCTAGATGATGTGTCAACTACTTGGTAGAATCTTCAGCATGTCCGAAGTTTCGGAAGTCAGCACCCAGGAGTGGACCGTCTGGCGCACCTTCCAGATGATGCGCCGACAGCTTGACCGCGCCCTCGAGAACCAGTTGCACCAGGATGCCGGGATCTCGGCGCCCGATTACGAGGTGCTGCTCGCCCTGTTCGAGTCGCGGGACAACCAGCTGCGCAGTCGCGACCTCGGCGAACTGATCGGCTGGGAGAAGAGCCGCATCTCGCATCAGGTCTCCCGCATGGAGAGCCGCGGCCTGGTGGAACGTCGCGAGTGCTCCGACGATCTGCGCGGCACCTGGGTGGGGCTCGCGCCCGACGGACGGCGCGCGATTCTCGAAGCGATGCGCGAGCATTCCGCCATGATCCGGCAGCTGTTCCTCGACGTGCTGACGGATGGCGAGAAGGCCGCCCTGTTGTCGGCATCCGTTCGCGTGCTCGACACCATCGACGCACCGGTCTGCGACGAGGTCGCGCCGGGCCGCTCGGTCGCCGAAGGTTAGATCCTCCCCTTCGTTGGTGAAGTAGGCGCTCCGCGCCGTATCGAAACCCCTCCCCTAGGCTCGACCCATGTCTGACCTCTACGACGTCGCCATCATCGGAGGCGGCCACAACGGCCTCACCGCCGCCGCATACCTGGCCAGCGCCGGTCGCCGCGTGATCGTGCTCGAGAAGCTTGACGTGCTGGGCGGGGCAGCCGTGTCCGCCCAGGCGTTCACCGGGGTCGACGCACAGCTGTCCCGCTACTCCTACCTGGTCAGCCTGGTGCCGAAGCGGATCATCGATGACCTCGGCCTCGACATCCGTCTGGAGCGTCGCCGCTATTCGTCGTACACGCCGGTTCCCGGCACCGACACCGGCCTGCTGATCGACCACGGCGACCCGGCCGCCATCACCGCGAGCTTCGCGGCGATCGGCGCGTTCGAGGATGCCGCCGCGTGGCGCCACTTCTACTCCGGCACCGGGCACCTGGCCAGAACCCTGTTCCCCACCGTGTGCGAACCGCTGCTCACCCGCAGGGAGGCCCGCGCCGCCGTGGGCGACGACCGGCTCTGGCGCGGCTTCATCGAGCGACCGGTGGGCGAGCTGATCGAGTCGAGTTTCGCCAACGACCTGGTGCGCGGGGTCGCGCTCACCGACGCCCTCATCGGCACCTTCGCGCCGAACCGTGACGACACTCTCGCGGCGAACCGCTGCTTCCTGTACCACGTGATCGGCGGCGGCACCGGCGACTGGGATGTGCCGGTCGGCGGGATGGGAGCGGTGAGCGGTGAGCTGGCCCGCGCGGCCAGGCTCGCCGGGGCGACCCTGGTGACCGGCGCGGAGGTCACCGCGATCACCCCCGACGGCGAGGTGTCGTACACAGTCGACGGCTCGTCGACGCGGCTGGGGGCACGCACGATCCTGGCGAACGTGTCGCCGTGGACGCTGGACGGGCTGCTCGGTTCGGACTCCACACCTGGTCACTCGGTGCGGCCCGAATCGACCGCTGCCGGCAAGCCCGAAGGCGCCCAGCTCAAGGTCAACCTGCTTCTGTCGCGCCTGCCCCGGTTGCGCGATGACATCGACCCGGCTGCCGCGTTCGGCGGAACCTTCCACATCAACGAGGGCTGGCAGCAGCTGCAGGCCGCCTACGACGCCGCCGCCAGCGGACGCGTGCCCGATCTGCTGCCCGCCGAGATCTACTGCCACACCCTCAGCGACCCGAGCATCCTGTCGCCCGAGCTGCGCGCCAGCGGAGCGCACACCCTCACCCTGTTCGGACTGCACGCACCCGACCGGCTCACTGCCGACCGCGACGAACTGCAAGCGGCAGCGCTCGCCTCGCTCAATTCCGTGCTCGCCGAGCCGATCGAGCCGCTGCTGATGACGGATGCCGGCGGCCTGCCCTGCATCGAAACGAAGACCACGCACGACCTCGAGTCCGCGCTCGGCCTGCCAGGCGGCAACATCTTCCACGGCCCACTGTCCTGGCCATTCGCCGAGGATGACGCGCCGCTCGGCACCGCCTCCGAGCGCTGGGGCGTCGCGACATCCCACCCCGGCATCCTGCTCTGCGGCGCCGGCGCACAGCGCGGCGGCGCGGTGAGCGGCATCGGCGGGCACAACGCGGCGATGGCGGTGCTCGAGGACGCTTAGGCGCCTGGGGTCCGCCTGCCCCGCAAAACCGCCCTGTTGCGCGGCAGACCCCCGGTCTATGGTGGCGTCATGCCCGAATTCGCAGAGTTGCGCGCGCGCATCGCGTCACCCGTCCTGACGCCCTCCGATCCCGGCTTCGCTGACGAAACCACCGGATACAACCTCGCCGTCACCCACCAGCCGGATGCCGTGGTGGTGGCCGAGAACGAGGCGGACATCGTCGAAACGGTGCGATTCGCCCGCGAGAACCAGCTGCCGGTGCGCGTTCAGGCCACCGGCCACGGCGCAGCCGAGTCGTACACCGACGGCATCCTCATTGCCACTCGGAAGCTTGACCACGTGACGATCGACGCCGAGGCGCGCACCGCCACCTTCGGCTCCGGCACACGCTGGGCTGCGGTGCTGGCCGCGGCGGCCGAGTATCAGCTCGCCGCCATCACCGGGTCCTCACCGAACGTCGGCGCCGTCGGCTTCCTGCTCGGCGGCGGCCTCGGCCCGCTCGCCCGCAGCCACGGCTTCGGCTCCGACTACCTGCGCGAACTGCGGGTGGTCACCGGCCTCGGCGAGATCGTGGTGGCCAACTACACCGAGCATCCCGACCTGTTCTGGTCCCTGCGCGGAGGCAAAGGAGGCCTCGGCATCGTCACCCAGGCCACGGTCGAACTGATCACGGCGGACACGCTCTACGCTGGCTCGCTCATCTTCGACGAACCGCACATCGAGCAGGCACTTCGCGTGTGGGTGGACTGGTCAGCCGGCGCGCCAGACGAAGCCACGTCGAGCGTGGCACTGATGCGGATGCCCGACCTCGACATGGTTCCCCCACCACTGCGCGGACGACACGTGCTGAGCGTGCGCTTCGTGTACGCCGGGCCGGTGGATGCCGGCCGCGAGCTGGCCGATCCGCTGCGCCAGGCGGCCCCGGTCTACCTCGACATGCTCGGAGAGCTTCCGGCAAACCAGCTCGGCCTGGTGCACAACGACCCTCCCGACCCGGCACCGTTCTGGGATCAGGGGATGCTACTGACACCCATCGACCAGGACTTCGCCAGCGCCCTGTTGGGTGAAGTGGGCCCCGGCGTCGAGGCGCCGGTGGTGATCACCGAGGTGCGACACATCGGCGCGGGCAGCAAGATCGATGTCGACGAGGGCTCCGCGGTCGGCGGCCGCAATTCCGACTACACGCTGGCCTTCATCGGCATGCGGCCGGAGCTGTTCGAGACAGCGATGCCGGAATTCGCCGACCGGGTGAGCACGGCCGTGGCGCCGTGGACGTCCCCCGAGCTCACCATCAACTTCGTCGGCCAGCCCACCTCGGCCGAACACATCGCGAAGGCGTGGCCATCCGACATCCGTGAGCGCCTCACCGAGATCCGTCACCGCTACGACCCGGAAGGAGTCTTTCCTCATGGCTATTGAGAATGTGGCCGCCGAGCCGCCGGAGGCGACCGGCTGGCTGGAACGCGACAGCCAGGGCATGGCCCTGATGCTCAGCCGCACCTTCTACGCGCCCGCCCGGGAGCTGTGGGGCAGCCTCACCCTCCCGGACGAGCTGGCGAAGTGGATCGGCCGCTGGTCGGGAACCGCAGGAATCGGCAAGACCATCGCCTTCGAGATGATCGAGGAGGACGGCACCCTCGAGCACGTGACCATCCTCGGCTGCGAACCGCCCCGGCACTTCCGCGGCGACTTCGGCCGGTCGGGTGACACCTGGCGGGTCGGCTTCGACCTGAGCGACGCGGAGGGCATCACCACCCTCACTCTGAAGCACTACCTGCGTAGCAAGGAGGATCTGGCCGACATCGGGCCCGGCTGGGAGTGGTACCTCGACCGCCTGGTCGCGTCGCGCGAGAACGGCACGATGCCAGACTGGGATGACTATTACCCGGCGCTCAGCGAGTACTACGAGAGGCTATGACATGGCAGACGCCCCGAAGACGGTGCCCACCGACCTGGCTCCCGCGGACTTCATCGCCCAAGTGCCGGAGGACAAGCGCCGCGCGCAGGGCGAGCGGGTGCTGGCGCTGATGAGCGATGCCACCGGCGAGGCTCCAGTGATGTGGGGGCCGAGCATGATCGGTTACGGCTCGCAGCACTACAAGTACGCAAGCGGGCGGGAGGGCGACTGGCCGAAGGTCGGCTTCTCCCCGCGCAAGGCCGCGATCACGTTCTACGGGCTGCTCGACCACGAGGAACTGCGTCCGCTGCTCGACAAGCTCGGCAAGCACACCACCGGCAAGGGCTGCGTGTACGTGAAGAAGCTCGAGGATGTCGATGAGACGGTGCTGCGCGAGCTGGTCTCGAAGTCCTACGATTTGGCGAACGGTTTCACCGCCTAACCCGCCGCCTCACTCCCACCGGCTCGGCGCCGGCGTCCGGGTGCTCGGCAGCGCGACATCCGTTCCCCACTCCAGCAGCCACTCCGGCACCTCGACCTCATGCGGGGCGACGCCCACGGTGGCGATGAGATCGTCCATCGAGACGTGCCCGCCGCCACGCTTGAGGAAGCGGCCGCGAATGAACAGCCGGGCGTACACCTCGCCCTTCACCACGAAGCGCTGCTCGAGGTAGACCGCTCGCTCGTCGTAGCCGAGGAACCGGCTCTCCACCACGAACCGCTGCCAGGGCATCAGCGACTTGCGGTAGCTGATCGTGGAGCTCGCCACCACCGGGTACCAGCCGCGCCGGCTCAGCTGTTCATAGAGCCCGTTGCGCTTCAGCAGGTCGAACCGGGCGATGTCGGCGATCGACAAGTATCGGCCATTGTTCATGTGGCGGTAGATGTCGAGGTCGGTCGGCAGCACCCGGAACGGCGTGCGCACGACATCGAACGGGCCGACCTTGGCACGGCGGGCAGACATCCAGAAATGCAGCAGGGTACGCAGAAGCAGATTCACCCCGGAAGACTAGCGATTCGGCAACCCGAGGTGGATTCGACTGTAGGGATGTCACAAACGGATGCCGCCGGCTGGGCGTCCCGCTGGGGGCCAACTCAGTGCCGGCGGTGGTCCTGGATCGTCATCCGCGGGCCGAATGAAGGCTTGCGGATGCCGCTTGCCAGCAGCAGCCGCACCACGCGTTGCCGGTGCCCGCGCCACGGCTCGAGCAGTTCCAGCATGCCGTCGTCGTCGACCGGGCCGCCGACCATCGCCCAGCCGACGAACGCGGCCAGGTGGTAGTCGCCGACGCTGACCGCGTCGGGGTCGCCGTGCGAGCGCTGGGTCACCTCGGCGGCGGTCCACACCCCGATGCCCGGGATGCTCCGCAGGCGCTGCCCCGCGTCATCCTTGTCCGCCAGCCGGTCGATCGACGCGGACACGGCGGCCGCCCGCATCACCGTCGCGGAGCGCTGCGGGCCGACCCCGGCCTTGTGCCAGTCCCACGACGGGATCCGCTTGAAGCCGTCACCGGTGGGGATCATCCGCATGCCGAGCGGTGCGGGCCCTGGCGGTTCCTCGCCGTACTTGGTGACCAGTTGCCGCCACGCCCGCAACGCCTCGATCGCGGTGACCTTCTGCTCGAGGATCGCTGGCACGAGGGCCGCGAACACCCGGGCGGTGCGCGGGAGTCTGAGTCCCGGCATCCGTCGCCAGGTCTCGGCCAGCAGCGCGTTGCCGCTGACGTCGAGCCCCGACCAGTCGTCGCCCGCGCCGCAGAGGGCGGGCACGCCGGCGATCGCGTGCTCGGCGCCGGGGCCCCACGCGGTGGCGGCGATCTCGCGGCCGGCCCGCAGGTGCAGCGTGGCGGGGCCGTCGGGGGTGCGCAGGGTGAGCCAGGCGTCCGACCCTTCCCAGCGGAAGGTCGGATCGTAGGTGCCGCGCCCAACCGGGCGGAGCGTGGCGGTGAGGTCGACCGCCGCGCGCGGGGCGTAGGTCGACTCGAGGGGCATGCAGGCAGCGTACGTCAACCCAACCGCGCCTACACTGGACGCTCGTGGCCATTCCGAAGATCCTGCTGTTCTATGTCTTCACGCCCCTCGCCGACCCCGACGCGATCCGCCTCTGGCAGCGCGACCTGTGCGAGTCGCTCGGGCTGAGGGGCCGCATCATCCTCTCCGCCGACGGCATGAACGGCACGCTCGGCGGCGACCTCAAGGCCGTTAAGAAGTACGTGCGCAAGACCCGCGAGTATGCCGGTTTCAAGAACATCGACTTCAAGTGGAGCGAGGGCACCGGCGACGACTTCCCCAAGCTCAGCGTCAAGGTGCGTGACGAGATCGTCAGCTTCGGCGCCCCCGGCGAGCTGAAGGTCGATACGAACGGCGTCGTCGGCGGCGGCACGCACCTCTCCCCCGACGAGCTGCACGAGCTGGTGGCATCCAAGGAGGTCACCTTCTTCGACGGCCGTAACGCGTTCGAGGCCGAGATCGGCCGGTTCGAGGGCGCGGTGGTTCCGGATGTCGCGAACACCCGCGAGTTCGTCGCCGAGCTTGAGAGCGGCAAGTACGACCACCTCAAGGACCAGCCGATCGTCACGTACTGCACCGGCGGCATCCGCTGCGAAGTTCTGTCATCGCTGATGGTGAACCGCGGTTTCACTGAGGTGTACCAGCTCGACGGCGGCATCGTGCGCTACGGCGAGCGGTTCGGCGACGCCGGGCTGTGGCAGGGGTCGCTGTACGTTTTCGACCAGCGGATGTCGGTGGACTTCACAGCGGATGCCGCGGTGCTCGGCCGCTGCGTCGGCTGCGGCGAGGCGACCAACCGGATGCGCAACTGCACCGAGCCGTCCTGCCGCGACCAATTCGTGGTGTGCGAGGGCTGCGACGCGGTCGCCTGCGAGCGGCACGCCGCGCAGTGGTCGAGCAGCGCGACCATCGGCTCACTGAGCCCGTCCCCACCCTCGCGATAGGCTCGTACCATAACACCACCCTGACCCTGGCGGGCGCCCACGCCCGCACACCACCCAGAAGCAGGCGCATCAATGAAAATCGGCATCCTTACCTCCGGCGGAGACGCACCCGGTCTCAACGCGGTCATCCGCGGCGTGGTCCTCAAGGGGCAGACACTTAACGGCCAGGAGTTCGTCGGCTTCAAGAACGGCTGGAAGGGCGTGGTCGACGAGGAGCTGATCCCCCTCGGCCGGCACGAAGTTCGCGGCATCAGCAAGCAGGGCGGCACGATCCTCGGCACCTCCCGCACCAACCCGTTCGAGGGCAACGGCGGGCCCGACCGCATTCGTGAGGTGATGGACCGCAACGAGATCGAGTCGATCATCGTGATCGGCGGCGAGGGCACCCTGGCCGCGGCGAAGCGCCTCTCCGATGAGGGCCTGCCGCTGGTGGGCGTGCCGAAGACGATCGACAACGACATCTCGGCCACCGACTACACGTTCGGGTTCGACACCGCGGTGCAGATCGCGACCGACTCGATGGACCGGCTGCGCACCACCGGCGACTCGCACGGCCGCTGCATGATCGCCGAGGTGATGGGCCGGCACGTCGGCTGGATCGCGCTGCACTCGGGCATGGCAGCCGGGGCTCACGCCATCCTGATCCCGGAGCAGAAGACGTCGATGGACCAGATCATCGAGTGGGTGACCAGCGCCCACGACCGCGGTCGCGCCCCGCTGATCGTGGTGTCGGAAGGCTTCGCGCTGGATACCATGGACGACCCGCACCACGAACGCGGCCTCGACGCGTTCGGTCGGCCGCGGCTCGGCGGCATCGGTGAGAAGCTCGCGCCGATCATCGAGGAGCGCACCGGGATCGAGACCCGCGCCACCACCCTCGGCCACATTCAGCGCGGCGGCACGCCCACCTCGTACGACCGGGTGCTCGCCACCCGGCTCGGCATGGCCGTGCTCCACCTCGCGCTGACCAAGCGGTGGGGCCAGATGGTGGCGCTGCGCGGCACCGACATCATCACCGTCGGGTTCGAAGAAGCGCTCGGCAACCTCAAGACGGTGCCGCAGGCACGGTACGACGAGGCGCGGATCCTCTTCGGCTGAGCGTCGGCGCCAGGGTCTGACCCAGTATCGTGGACGGGTCATGTTGCTCACGATGCTGAAGTCCAAGATCCACCGTGCCACGGTGACCCATGCCGACCTGCACTACGTCGGCTCCGTCACCGTCGACCGTGACCTGCTCGCGGCATCCGGCATCCTGCCAGGCGAACAGGTGTCGATCGTCGACGTCACCAACGGCGCCCGCCTCGAGACCTACACGATCGCCGGTGAACCCGGCAGCGGAGTGCTCGGCATCAATGGCGCCGCCGCGCACCTGGTGCACCCGGGAGACACCGTCATCCTGATCGCGTACGTGCAGATGACCCCCGACGAGGCGCGCGCGTTTGAGCCGTCCATTGTGCACGTCGACGCGGACAACCGCATCGTGCATCTGGGCACGGATGCCGCGGACGCCACCG
>JBEVDR010000194.1:0-5167 GCA_040513215.1 Microbacteriaceae bacterium
TGCCGAACACCTTGAAGCGGGTGCCGGAGTTGCCGAACGCCCAGGAGGGCAGCTCGATCGCCTGCTCGGCGAGCAGATCCTCGAAGTCGCTGAATTGCGCCATTGGAATTCTTCTTTCGTGTTCGGATGATGCGGTCCCGCCTGTTCGGCGCGACTGTGAATCGTTTCAATAATAGGTGATCGCCGCCGGGAGTGGGCGGCGGATCCGTGCCCTAGCGCCCCGCCAGTTGGTCCTCCAGGTTGAAGACCTCGTCGAGGTACAGGAAGGCCTGATCCGCAGGGACGTCGAGGTCGACGAAGTGCTCGGCCATCGCGGCCTGCCAGCGCGCGTTGACCTCTGTCTTCGCCATCCCATCGAGGTTCGCCTGCAGGTCGGCGGTCTCGAAGTAGCCGATCACGAGACCGTCGTCGCGCAGGAAGATCGAGTAGTTGCGCCAGCCGGTCGCGTGCAGGGCCTCGAGCATGTCTCGCCAGACGGCGGCATGGGCGACCCGGTACGCCTCGATGTGCCCCGGCTTCACCTGCAGCTGGAAGCAGACCCTGCGCAGCTCTCCCGCCATCAGAACCACCTCGGCTTGTCCGCCATGTCGATGTGGCGGTGCTCGATGCCGAGCAGCGACGCAGCGGCGTGGATGTCTGCGGCCCGATGTCCGACGCAGAGCGCCCAGTGATGGCCGATGCCGGTCTGCGACCAGAGGTCGACCCACTCGCCGGGATCGCCGCCGAAGTCGACGCGGGAGGTCGTGTTGCCGATCGCGAGCAGCGGACCCGGTGTCACCCGACCCTCGCTGGTGATGAAGGTGTAGCGGCCGTCGCGGTCCTGCCCGATGCCGAAGGTCGTCACTGGGCCCTGCTTCACGTCGAATTCCACCGAGACGCCGTAGCCGCGCTTGCCGTGGTAGATCCCGAGTCCGCGCAGCAGCGGGTCGCGCTCCGACACGGCGAGGTGCGCGGGGCCGTCATGGCCCATCTCGACCACACCGTCGAAGAAGTTGAGCGCCTGGATCTCGGTGAATGAGCCGCCGGCGCCGATCGTGTGGGCGGCGAGCATGGCGAGGCTGGTGCGCAATTCGTATTCGCCGACGAAGGGGATGCCGCGGGCCGTGAGCAGGGACGATCCGAGGATCATTCCCGCACCCAGCCGCTCGTGCTGCTCCCCGGCGAGACCGCGGTGGTAGTACGCCGCGGAGTCGAGGTCGAAGTCCTCGACCAGCCGATCGAGACCCACGGACACCTTGGCACCCCAGGCGAAGTCTTCGTCCTTGACGGAGTCGTCGATGGAGAACAGACGGCGCGCGAGGTCCATGCGGTCGGCGACCTCGGCATCCGTCACCTCGGCGACGCGCACGCGCAGGTCGTCGAACTCGAGCACTTCCACGTGCGAGCCGAACTGGGTGGAGACCAGGGTGAGGTCGGTCGAGACGTCGAGCATGCCGGGGTAGAGATGGCCCATGAGGCCGTGTCGAGCGTTGCGCAGGGTGGCGCGCACCCCGGCCGCGTGCACCCAGCGGGTGATGCGCGCCCAGGCGTTCTCGTCTTTCAGGTGGCCGGAGACGCTGCGGAATTCGATCCCGGCGCGCCGGAAGACGTTGGCGACCTCGGGAACCGGGCACTGACCGCAGTAGGCGAGCCACTTGCCGGTGTCGAAGCCCGCGTGATCCATCGCCTCGGAGGGCTGGAGGTCGATCACGAGCACCGGCGTCTTGGTGCGCTGGGCGATCGGCAGCACCATCGACGACGTGAGGTAGGTGGTGAGGAAGATCACGATGAGATCGCAGTCGGCGACCCGCAGTTTCTCGGCCGCGATCGTGGCTTCCTGCGCATCCGACACGAAGCCGACGTCGATGACCTCGGCGTCGAGTTCGGTGAAGCGGGCGGTGACGTAGCGGCTCGACTCCTGCAGTTGCGGGAGGAGGTCGGGAAACTGGGGCCAGTATGCGGCGAGGCCGCCGGCGACCAGGCCGATGCGGGTCGGCCGGCGGCGCTTCGGGGCGAGCCCTGCGCTGAGGAGGGTCGCGGCGAGGTCGGTCATCGGTGCTCCGGTGGTTCGGGGTGGTGCCCGGCCGCGAGGCGACCGGGCACCGGGTGGTGATGGTGAGGAATCGAAATCGTTAGAAGTCGAAATCGTCGATGTTGTCCGCCGTGAACTCCGTCGGCGGGCCGACGATGACGGTGTTGTCGGCGCCGACCTTCAGGGTGCCGAGGGAACCGGCCTTGAAGGTGTCACCCTCCTTGCCCGTGATCTTTCCGGCGACGAGCGCCTGACCGGCGTAGACCGCGGCCTGGCCGATCTTTGCCGGGTCCCAGAGCGCGAACTCCTTGACGGTGCCGTCCTTGACGTACTTGCGCATCTCGTTCGGCAGACCGAGGCCGGTCAGCACGACCTTGCCCTTGTAGTCCGAGGTCGAGAGGTAGCGGGCGGTGGCTGCGATGCCGACCGTGGTGGGCGAGATGATGCCCTTCAGGTTCGGGTACGACTGCAGCAGGCCCTGCGCCGCCTGGAAGGAGGTCGTGTCGTCGTCGTTGCCGTAGACGGTCGTGACCAGTTTGATCTTGGAGTAGTCCGGGTTGGAGGCGAGCTCCTCCTTCATGAACTTGATCCAGGCGTTCTGGTTGGTGGCGTTGGCCGTGGCCGACAGGATGGCGATGTCGCCCTCGTTGTCGATCTGCTCCGCCATCTGCTTGAGCTCCACCAGCGCGACATCCTTCGCCACGACCTGGTTGATGAACAGGCTGCGGCAGTTCTTCGCGGTGTCGGAGTCGAACGTGATGATCTTCGCGCCGCCGGCCTTGGCCTGGTTGAGCGCCGAGCAGACCGCGTTGGGGTCGTTCGCCGCGATCGCGATCACGTTGACGTGCTTCTGCGTCAGGGTGTTGATGTAGCTCACCTGCGACGAGGCGCTCGCCGTGTTGGGTCCGACCACCGAGTAGGTGACGCCCTTGAGCCCGGCCGCGGCCTTCTTGCCGCCGCCGAGCTCGACATCCGTATACGGGTTGTTGAGCTGCTTGGGCACGAAGGCGATGCTGAACTTGTCGGCGCTGCCGCTGCTTGCTCCGCCGCCGCTGCCCGAAGCGCAACCGGCGAGGGCGACGACCGCCGCTGTGGCGAGGGCGGCGACTGCCAGAACACGACGCGTCGTGATCCTTCCCTCTTTCTGGAATGACTTCATTGTTTTTCCTTCTCTTGGGTGATCGGCGCCGGGGGAACGGCGACGAGTTTCTCAGGCCGCGGGTGCGCCCTGCAGGGGACGTGGCTTGTGCCGCGAGCGTGCCAGGCGGATGCGTGCCATCACACTCGGCGCGATCACCGACAGCACCAAGAGGGTGCCGGTGACGATGGTCAGCACGGTGTCGGGAAGACCCGCGAGCTGAAGGGCGTAATTGACGGTGCGGATCAGCAGCACCCCGGCCACAACGCCGACGATTCCTCCCGACCCGCCGAAGACCGAAACCCCGCCGAGCAGCACGGCGGCGACGACGCTCAGTTCCAGGCCCTGCACGCTGTCGCTCTGCGCGCTGGAGTACCGCAGCACCCAGAAGATGCCGGCCAGGCTGGAGACGACGCCGCTCGAGACGAACAACCAGAACTTCGCCCGGTTCACGCGGATGCCGACGAAGCTCGCCGCCTCGCCGCTGTAGCCGAGGGCGAACAGGGCCCGGCCGAAGGGGGTGAAGTGGAGCACGACGGCGAACAGGATCACGATGATCGTCACCGGGATCATCACCGTCGGAATGCCGGTTGCGCCGATCGTGGACGTCGCCCAGGAGGTGAGGTCGACGGGGAAGTCCGCCACCGCGCTGTCGCCGATCACGACGAGCGCGAGACCGCGGTACAGGGCGAGGGTGCCGATGGTGACCGCGAGGGAGGGCAGGCCGACCACGGTGATGAGGAAGCCGTTGAACGCACCGCAGAGGGCGCCGACCAGGAGGCACACGACGAAGATCCACCAGATGTTCCAGTGCTGGTTGTGCCAGAGCACGCCCAGAGTCGCGGCGGAGAGCCCTGCCGTCGACGCCACCGAGAGGTCGATCTCGCCGGTGATGATGATCAACGCCATCGGCATTGCGATCAGCAGGATGGGCACGGCATCGATGAGGAGGAAGTTGACCGTGGTCGCCGAGGCGAAGTACGGCACGAAGATGCTGGCCAGCACGATGATCGCGATCAGGGCGTATACGGTGTTCGCGTCACGGCCGAAGAACACTCGACGGCGGCCGCTTCGTGCTTTCACCGGCGCGGCGACGGCCGTGCTCCGCGGCAGGGTGGCGTTAGACATCGCGAGCCTCACTCACTCGTAGCTTGCGGCTGGTGCGCAGCGCAAGCAGCCGGTCGATCAGGATGGCGGCGACGATCAGCACGCCGACGATCGCCTGCTGCCAGAACTTGCTCACGTTGAGGGCGGCGAGAGCACCCGTCATGGTGGTCAGCAACACCGCCCCGATCGCGGCGCCGGTCACCGTTCCGCTGCCGCCGAAGATGGCGACACCGCCGACGACGACCGCCGCGACGATCTGCAGCTCGAAGCCGGTGCCGGTGTCGGCGCCGACCGAGTTGAACCGTGACGTGTAGAGCACGCCGGCGAGTCCGCTCAGCGCACCGGAGGCGACGAACGCGCCCACCACCCTGGCGTCCACATTGATCCCGAACAGCCGGGCGGCATCCGGGTCGGACCCGATGGCGTAGAGATCGCGACCCGCTCGGGTGCCGTACATGAAGACCGCGGCGATGATCACGACGACAAGCGCTCCGATGGCGATGATCGGGATTCCGAATACGGTCTGCACCGACAGATTGCCGAAGGCCGGAGGCTCGTTGCCGATGAAGTACTGCTTGCTGCCGGCCCAGGCGTTGTTGATTCCGCGGAAGATGTACAGCGTGCCCAGGGTGATGACCAGCGCCGGCACCTTGGCGAGCGTGACCAGCAGGCCGTTGACCACTCCGAGCACGGCTCCGAACACCAGGCCGATCACGAAGACCAGGAAAATCGGGATGCTCGGGAACGCCGCGAACACCGAGCCCGTTCCGAAAGCGGTGAGCCCCAGAATCGAGCCCACCGACAGGTCGACGTTCTTGGTGATCACCACGATCGCCTGCCCGACCGCCATCACGACGAAGATCGTCGAGTTGAGCAGCAGGTCTTTCACTCCCTGACCGGAGAGGAACCGG
>JBEVDR010000195.1:0-5975 GCA_040513215.1 Microbacteriaceae bacterium
CCGGCTGCTCCGGCACCGGCTGCTCCGGCACCGGCTGCTGCTGCACCGGCCGCCCCGGCAGCAGAAGCACCCGCGGCTCCGGCAGCTCCGGCCGAGGTGCCGTCGGCCGCAGCTCCCGCACCCGGTGAGGAAGCCCCCGCGGCTCCCCCGGCACCGGCCACCCAGGTCGACGCCGCACCGGCTCCGGCCGCACCGGCTCCGGCCGCCCCGGCTCCGGCCGCCCCGGCACCCGCTGCCGCGGCCCCGGCCCCGGCCCCTGCCGCTCCGGCCGCCGAGCCGTCCGGATCCAACGCCGGATACGTCACCCCGATCGTGCGCAAGCTCGCCAACGAGCGTGGCATCGACCTGGCTGCCGTCTCCGGCACCGGTGTCGGTGGCCGCATCCGCAAGGAAGACGTGCTCGCCGCCGCCCCGTCGGCGTCCGCCGCTGCCGCCGCTCCCGCACCGCTCGAGGTTTCCGAGCTGCGCGGCACCACGGTACCGATGACGCGCCTGCGCAAGGTCGTTGCAGAGCGCGCCGTGCAGTCGATGCAGGGCACCGCGCAGCTGACCTCCGTGGTCGAGGTCGACGTCACCAAGGTCGCCGCGTTCCGCAGCAAGGTCAAGGACGAGTTCCAGCAGAAGACCGGCACCAAGCTGTCCTTCCTGCCGTTCTTCGCCCTGGCCGCCACCGAGGCGCTCCAGGCGTACCCGATCGTCAACGCCACGGTTGACGGCGACCAGATCGTGTACCCGGCTAGCGAGAACATCAGCATCGCGGTCGACACCGAGCGGGGCCTGCTGACCCCGGTCGTGAAGAACGCGGCAGAGCTCGACCTGGCTGGTTTCGCACAGCAGATCGCCGACCTGGCCGAGCGCACGCGTGACAACAAGCTGAAGCCCGACGAACTGGCCGGTGGCACCTTCACGCTCACCAACACGGGATCCCGCGGCGCGCTGTTCGACACGCCCGTCGTGTTCCTGCCGCAGTCCGCGATCCTCGGAACCGGCATCGTGACCAAGCGTCCCGTTGTCGTGTCGGCGGATGGCTCGGACTCCATCGCGATCCGCTCGATGGTGTACCTGGCGCTCTCCTACGACCACCGCATCATCGACGGTGCAGACGCCTCCCGCTTCCTGGTGGCCGTGAAGAACCGCCTCGAGGCCGGCAACTTCGAGGGCAACCTCGGTTACTGATCACTCAGGTACGCCCTGATCCGCCAACCGGCCTCGCCCCTGATCACCAGGAGCGAGGCCGGTTCGCTGTCGGTACCGAGATCGATCAACGCTGAATCCCCGAGTCGCTCCACCAGCAGCGGGTCGCCCACGGCGATATCCACGGATGCGGCGTCAACCTGTCCGTCCCGCACGGCACGCAGCGTGGCCTCGTCAGCGGTAAGCGCAGCGGAGCCGTGCTGGGCCACCGCATCCAGACAGAGCACCGACACGTCACGAAGACACCGGGCTCGGGTCTGCACCAGCTCGACCGCCGCAGCAACCGGGTCGTCGGTCAGCACCGCACTGTTCTCCCCTGCCAGCGCCTCACCTGCCGTGCCTGAGTCGGTCGACTGAGGGTCGGCCCCGCCTCCAGCCGCGGGGGCACCATGGTTCCCCGGCACGAGCACGACGGCTGCCACGACTGCGACGGCGACGGCCGCGGCGGCGAACCAGAACCGGCGCCGCACAGCACCAAGACCCGTCAGTAGCCGACGTGACAGTGTCGTGCGAGACCAGGTCGCAGACTGCGCAGCGACCCCATCGTGCAGCCACTCCGGCAGCGGAAGCGCCGCGAGCCAGCCGGGGCGGGCAGTCGCTGCCTCGGGGTTGCCGGCGAGGTCGCCCGGCGCCGGCACGGCGACACGCACCAGGGTCGGCCGCATCCCGGACCGCGTCACAGCGCTGCGGCCGAGGTCGACCGGGAGCGGATCGGCAAGGGAGAACAGCCGTTCGGCCAGCTCGTCGGCAAGGCCGGCGGCATCAGGGGTCGATCCGATCCATCCCGACAGCGCAGTGCATGCGTTGACCGCGCTCGGGTCTCCGGTCACCGCCTCGAGAATCGAGGTCGCAATCCGTCGCAGCCGGGTTCGATCTCGGGTTGCCGCCTCATGCTGCTCCAGGACGACCGGCGGCGCACCTGCGGCGAACAGCGACGCCCGTCCCCACCCGATCAGCACCGGTGCCCCGCGTTCCGAGAACAAGACGCGACCCGCTCCGAGTGCGCCGTGGGCCACTCCCGCTGCGTGCAACGCGCCGAGTGTCTGCGCGAGCGGCGCAAGCACGGTCACGGCTTCGCCAGCCAAGAGCGGCCGGCCGCTGCTGAACAGCTCACTCAGCGAGCCTTTCGGATGCCGCTCGAGGACCAGGCAAGGGCGTCCCTCACGGTCGCTGGCGACATCCAGCAGGCGCACCACGTGTTCGCTCACGACGCGGGTCATGGCTTCCATCTCGCGCGCAATGTCTTCGTCGCTGACCCACCGGCGGAACGCCTTCAGCGCCACGGGCGGATCAGAGTCGGCGACGGCCAGGTACACCTCGGCGCGTTCGCCCGCTCCGAGGCGGCGGACCACGCGCACGCCGCCGACCACGGTGTCGATTCCGAGAAGCGGCTCATCGGCGGCAACCGGGAACGACTGATTCGGCACGGTGGTTCGGCGCATAACCCGATGCTGACCCGCGTTCGAGTGACGCCGCCAGCTTCCCGGCGAACCTGTGCAGAACCTCGCCCTGGGGAGGAGTGGAATACACGGCCACTGCGGGATCCGAGCATCCTCCGACCCCGTATCCTAGAGAGTATGGCTCGCAGCACTTCCGTCCCCAAGGAACCCGGTCGCATCAAGCAGATGTGGCAGGTCTTCCAGATGACCCGCCGCTATGACTCGCTCGCGATCTGGTTCATGCTCGCCGCGTTCATCATCCCGGTGCTCATCGGAGTCGCGCTCGCGATCTGGCTGTCCGGCGATAACGTCGTCGGCATCATCCTGTACAGCATCACCGGTGTCCTCGCTGGTGTACTGGCGGTGCTGATCGTGCTCGGCCGTCGCGCGGAGCGTGCCGCCTACGGTCAGATCCAGGGTCAGCCCGGCGCGGTCGGCGCTGTGCTGAAGAGCTCACTGCGACGCAGCTGGCAGGCCAGCGAGATGCCGATCAACGTGAGCCCGAAGACCCAGGACGCGGTGTACCGCGCGGTCGGCAAGGGCGGCGTCGTACTGATCGGTGAGGGCCCGCAGTCGCGCACCAAGCGCATGCTCGAAGACGAGCGTCGCGCCACCTCTCGGATCGTTCCGAATGTGCCGATCAACTTCGTCTATGTCGGTCCCGACGAGGATTCGACCCCGCTCCACCGCATCGCCCCGACCCTGAACAAGTTCAAGAAGACGCTGAACAAGGCCGAGGTCATCGCCGTGAACAACCGGCTGAACTCGCTCGGCAAGGGCGGTTCACTGCCGATCCCGAAGGGCGTGGACCCGTTCAAGATGCGGGCGCCGCGTCCGCGCTGATCTCGCGCGCTGGAGCAAGTAGCTAGACGCGTACCAACACCGTGCCGGCCGCGCGGTCGTGCAGCCCGCGCTGGTCGGTATCCCAGATCACGGCGGGGATCACGAGGCAGATCAGCAGGGTACGCACGACCGGGCGCCAGACACCGAGGTAGCCGCCGGTCACCGGCACCACCCGCATCCGCATGATCAGGTGTCCGATGCTGCCGTTGGTCAGCCATTGGAAGAGCAGCTGGGCGGCGGCGAAGATCGCAAGCGTGGCGAACGGGTCATACTCGAAGAAGGCGACGGAGATCACGACCGCGATCGCCCAGTCGATGGCGAGGGCCGCGAGCCTGCGGCCCAGCCTGCCGACGGACCGTGGCCCCTCCTCGGGAAGCCCGAGTCGTTTGCCGGGCCAGTCGGAGGATGTTGCTGTTTCAGGCACGACGTCGATCCTACCCAGCGGCCTCCCGTAACATGGCCGAAACATGGGTGTCACTGTGGCGAAATGCCGTCACCGTAGCCTCAGTCAGGGTTGTGCAGAGCTCCACCCGGAGCTGGCTGCGCCGACCATCCGCCCCGTACCAAGCTCAGGAGACCATTCGCATGTTCAGTGACTCTTCCGAGGTGCTCGCCTTTCTGAAGGACACGGATGTCAAGTTCCTCGACATCCGCTTCACGGACCTTCCCGGGGTCCAGCAGCACTTCAACATCCCCGCCGCCACCGTTGACGAAGAGTTCTTCTCCGTCGGCCAGCTGTTCGATGGTTCGTCGATCCGCGGCTTCGCGTCCATCCACGAGTCGGACATGCAGCTCATCCCCGACGTGACCACCGCGTACGTCGACCCCTTCCGCACCGAGCGCACGCTCATCATGGTGTTCGACATCTACAACCCGCGTAACGGTGAGATCTACTCTCGCGACCCGCGTCAGGTTGCCAAGAAGGCCGAGAAGTACCTCGCCTCGACCGGGATCGCTGACACCGCGTTCTTCGCGCCCGAGGCCGAGTTCTACATCTTCGACGACGTGCGCTACGAGATCAAGCAGAACGCCAGCTTCTACAGCGTCGATTCCTCCGAGGGCGCCTGGAACTCGGGCAAGGAAGAAGAAGGCGGAAACCTCGCCAACAAGACCCCGTTCAAGGGCGGATACTTCCCGGTCAGCCCGGTCGACCAGCACGCCGACCTGCGCGACGACATCGTTCTGAAGCTCGTCGACGCCGGTCTCGAGGTCGAGCGCAGCCACCACGAGGTGGGCACCGCGGGCCAGGGTGAGATCAACTACAAGTTCGACACCATGGTGTCCGCCGCCGACGACATCCTGAAGTTCAAGTACATCGTCAAGAACACCGCGGCCGAGTGGGGCAAGACCGCGACGTTCATGCCGAAGCCTCTGTTCGGTGACAACGGGTCGGGCATGCACACGCACCAGTCGCTGTGGAGCGACGGCAAGCCACTGTTCTACGACGAGGCCGGCTATGGCGGACTCTCCGACCTGGCGCGCTGGTACATCGGTGGACTGCTCAAGCACGCTCCGGCGGTGCTCGCGTTCACCAACCCGAGCATCAATAGCTTCCGTCGTCTGGTGCCCGGCTTTGAGGCTCCGGTGAACCTCGTCTACTCGGCCGGCAACCGATCCGCCGCTATCCGCATTCCGATCACCGGCACGAACCCCAAGGCCAAGCGCATCGAGTTCCGCGTTCCTGACGCCGCCAGCAACCCGTACCTCGCGTTCGCGTCACAGCTGATGGCCGGCCTCGACGGCATCAAGAACAAGATTGAGCCGCACGAGCCGGTCGACAAGGACCTGTACGAGCTGCCGCCCGAGGAAGCGAAGAACATCCCGCAGCTGCCGGGCTCGCTTGGCGAGGCGCTGGACGCGCTGGAGGCCGACCACGAGTTCCTCCTCGCCGGGGGCGTCTTCACGCAGGACCTCGTCGACACCTGGATCGCCTACAAGCGCGAACACGAACTGCTGCCGATGGCGCAGCGCCCGCACCCGTTCGAGTTCGAGCTGTACTACGGCGTGTAGCTAAATCACGGGGCAGACGCGGGCGCAGTCCGCAGACAGTCCGCAGGATTTCACGGAGAGCCCGTCACAAGTCGGTTGTGGCGGGCTCTTTCACGCGTACGCTGGAATGTGGTCCCGCCCTAGTCACGTTGGCTCACCCCGGCGACGCGGCCTGAATCTGGAGAGGAAGGCTGCCCGTTCGAGCCGGGCCGGGATGGGTTCATCCTCGCGGCCAGAACCGGAGCGAGGGCAGCTCGGGTGGACGTCGTGAACCCGGAACCCTCCGGGGGCCGTCAATGGTCCCTCGTGCCGTTATCCATGCGGGATCGGGAACGGCATCCAACGAGCTGCGGTCGCGTCGTCTGGGAGCTGTACTACGGCATGTAGATCCCCGCGTAGAAAGTCATGCGTGCAGGCTGTGCTGGGCTCGCAGCACCCACTAGAGTGGCAGTACCGGCTATCGTGAATAGGATTCATCCCGGGGTGCTACCCGGACCCCGGGCTGAACGA